>CAZVSL010000094.1:0-14386 GCA_964629935.1 uncultured Calditrichaceae bacterium
TGCACAGCAAAGAGGTTTTGCCAGAATTGAACAAACAGAACAAACAGTATAGAGGCGCTGAATTCATTCATTGTATCAACTTTTGAAACTCATCCCTGGTGCGTAACGGGTCCAGATCTTCATCCACACTCGCCTGTTTCTTCAGCTTCGGATTGAGCTCAATCGCCTTTTTTAACGCTTCCAGGGCCGCCTCGGGCATGCCGGCGGCAAGACGAATGACCGCCAGATCATAAGCCACCTCCGCGTTCTCCGGCGCCAGCTCAGCCGCATGCTCCTGGTGTGGCAGCGCTTCTTTAGGCTTATCCTGGGTGAACAGCGTCCATCCCTGATTCCAGGCGTAATTCATCTGCGCAATCTTGAGAATGCGTCCCAGCTCTTTAAAGGGTTGCTCGTGGTCATCCACCCGTATGTCGATGGCGCGGTCGGTATAGCCGCCGTAGCCAGCGCCTTCTCTTACCACCAGCAACGCCGCGGACTGCTTGCCGCGGGCATCACCGCCGTTGGCTTCGCCTGCCAGCAGCGCAGCATACAGGCGGTCAGCAAGATTGCCTTCGGTTTCCAGGAACGCTTTTTCCATGGCCGTCACGACCGCCTCGCCGGCCAGGATGTTGCCCTGCACGGCGTAGTTTGGTCCCTGCCTGCCTCCTGCCCAGGCCAGGCAGTCTTCGCCGGTGTAACTTGCAGACTGGCCGTCAGCCGAAACAACGCCAAACTGGCGACGGGTGGGATTGTCATCATTGCGCACCAGCACGGTTTTGACTTCTTCAGGCGTCAGGCCACGCTCCAGAAGCTCCAGCCCGCGCCAACCGAAAGTGGTGTTGGCGAAGGATTGCGTTGCCACTGCGCCGACGTTCGCCCACGCCCACGGCACCACATTGCCTACCGTAAAAAAGCGGGAGGCCACGGCAACTCCAACTTCTTCCGCTTCGGGATCCGCTGCCACGATGGAAAAAGTTGCAACAGGCTCTCCCGGCTGTGCCTGCACGGAAGGCACGGCGACAACCAGAACGAGCCAGGCCACGAACAAACGAAAGTGTACCTGCATAGCATATCCTCTTAACTGATTCACTGCAAAAAGTCAATTGTGGTTCTGAGGTAAGAATCGTAAACAAAACATGCAAGTTAGTCTGCCGGAAAAACCATTGGTTATGTCACTCGGCTGCGCGTTGAAATCTTTGGAGATTGCGTTGTAATTCAGCGCGCATGGGCGAGTCCGATGGCAGCAGAGCAAGGGCTTTTTCTTCCGTCCTGATCGCGAGCTTTCTGTTTCCTGTCAGAAAATACGCCCATGCAAGGGTGTCAAGTATATTTGCGTCCTCGCCATTGGTCATCCTGGCGGCCTTCTGTGCGTATGCCAGCGCCGTGGTGGCATCTCTGAGAGATTCCGGTTGACAGGACAGCAAAGTCCAGGCGTAATTGTTCAAATCAAGCGCTCTGGCATCTGGTTTGTCCGCCAGTTGTTTTTGTAGTTGCAGCAGTCTTAATGTATAGGCCCTGGCGCGTTCCGTATCTCCTTGTTCGAAAGTCAAATCGGCAAGCCGCCCCAGTGTACCGGCGAGGGCGGAACTAGCTTGCCAGTTCAACGGCTCGCCCTGTACAAGCCTTTCTTGTATGGCTAATGATTCTCTGTAGGAAGACAAGGCCTGTGATATTCTCCCTTGCATTGCCAGAACGTCGCCAATATGCTGATGGCTGATACTAACGGAGCGTTGCGCGTTGGCATTCAACGGATCGTTGCTCAGCAGCTCCCTAAAGATGGATAACGATCTTCGATATTCCTGCAAAGCCACGGCGCTATTGCCCGAGACCTGGTGCACTCTGGCGAGCTTTTCGTAGGCTACGGCCAGGTCCCGGCTGATATCGTAGTGATGGGGCCGTTCCTGATTCAGCTCTTGTCGGATTTGCAGGGAATGCTCATATGAGCGCAATGTCTTTTCTAACTCAGATTGCACCTCGAAAATGCTGCCCATTCTTTCATAGATGATACCAAGATGGCGGCGTGTTACGATATCTGCAGAGTCGCCATGAGCGAGCCTGTTAAAAATTGCCAGCGCTTCCTGATAATGCTCCAGCGCCTTTGTATGATCTCGCATGTTGGGGAAATTCGGGTTCCCCAGGATGTCTCCCAATTTGATGTGACTTATGGCTAAAGATTGCTGAAATTTCGCCTTTTCAGGCTCTAAAGCCGTAATTTTTTTATAGAGCCGCAACGCATCCTGACCGCTGGCGATTGCGGCGGACAGCTCTCCTGACCACGACTGAACATCACTTAATTTCTCATAGATCGTCGCCTGCGCTTCTAGCGCGTTCACATTTTCAGGAGTGGTCGCTACTACCTGTTCAGCCAGCATGATGCCCTTGCCGTAGCTCTGCAGAGCTCCGGAAATATCTCCGAGATTTGCATTGTTCGGATTGCCCTGGACGTCGCCAAGTTTCTGATACGCCCACGCCAACTCCAACTGCAGTGACGGATCGTCTCCGGGGCCTCGGGCAAGGCCGTCCAGATATTCCTGAGCCCGGGAAACCAGAAGTTTACGCGCCGGAGTCGCACCGGGAAGGTCCTCGATGGCATCGTGCAATTCAAAAATAAGGGCATTGGCCAGGGTGCGCACATCATTGAATCTGCGTTCAGCCTCGGCACGATGGGCATCAGCAACCTGAGCCTGCCAGTAGGTGCTAATGATGCCGATGAGCAGAAGGATGAGCGTGAGCGTCGCAGCAATGACGCCGGTCTTGTATCTGCTGATGAACTTCTTGCTGCGGTATGCCAGACTGGCCGGGCGCGCGATTACCGGCATGCCGTCAAGATGTCTTCGGATGTCCTCGGCGAGCTGGGCTGCTGATGCATACCGCCGTTGTGGCTCCTTGCGCATTGCCATCATGACAATATTGTCAAGATCGCCTGTGAGCCGGCGTCTCAGCCTGTCCGGCCTACCCTCGCGGGTCAGGCTCACCATCTCCGGCGTTAGAGACTTTGTAGATCCGTCATCTAGCTTTATCTCGCCAACACGGGTGATGGCGGTACTCGGTTTTTCCGGCTCCTGTTCGCACACAACCCGTTCGATTTCCTGAGGCGTCCCGCTTTCGAAACGATAGGGCCGATGACCGGTGAGCAGCTCGTAAAGCATCACACCAAGCGAGTAGACGTCGCTGCTTATGGTTATGGGAGTGCCGCGCAACTGTTCCGGACTGGCATAGGCGGGCGTCAAAAGCATTCGGCGGTCGCTCGTTACCGCCAGCGTGTGCGGAGAGAGCTCCGGTCGCAATATTTTTGCAATCCCGAAGTCCAGGAGTTTGGGAATACCTGCTGAGTTGACCAGAATATTATCCGGCTTCAGATCGCGATGCACGATAAGATTCTGATGGGCATAATGCACCGCGGCGCAAACCTGACGAAACAACTCAAGCCGTTGCCGTATGGAAAGGCGCTGTGAATCACAAAAGCGGTCGATAGGTTCGCCTTCTACATATTCCATAACGTAATAGGGATGGCCATCATCGGTGAACCCGCCGTCCAGGAAACGGGCAATACTTTCATGCTCCAGCGTGGCCAGCGCCTGACGCTCGGTGCGGAACCGTCTGGAAATTGTCTTATTGTCTCCGGTTTGAATGATCTTGATAGCGACCTGCTTCCTGGCAACTTCGTCATCCCGCACCGCAAGGTAAACCACGCCCATGCCTCCCCGGCCAAGCTCGCGCAGAATTCGGTATGGACCAATTCTTGTCGCCTCCAGAGATGACGTCAGTTCCGACAACATGGGTTCAAGCTGCTCGAGAGCGGGCGACGCCATGAACTCGCCGAGGTTCTCATGTGCCCGCAAAAGCGCAGACACTTCCGAATGAGTTTGCGGGTCATTTGCAAACAGCTCCTGCAAATAACCCTCACGCCTTTCGACAGGCAGCTTTAGCGCTGTATAGAACGACTCTTTAAGTTTTTGCCAGCGGTCCGGGTCCATCTCTTAACTCAACAAAAAATAGGCGAAACTGTTTATATGATTATTCCGGTATCTCATCACCATACCAACACCCCTTGGTGCAAAATCGCCATTAGCGATTCGGGCGAGGGCGCTGTTCGGAGACGCAGTTCTGAAAAGATCGGTGGTAAAGCTCTTTCACCGCACGCCAATCAAAGGCTGCAACATGCTGCTGCAGGTCCGCGACCTCAAGTGAGCGGTAGTTTCGAATAGCACGCCCGAGCTTTGACGCCAGCTCCTCGAAATTGTCGTAATACAGAGCAGGCCAGCGCTCCGGTGAAAACAGCTCGGGATACGCCAACCGGCGTGGCAGAATCGGATAGCAGCCACAATACACCGCCTCGACGATGCTCGCGCCGAAGAAATCCTGACGAGAGGTGACCGGCAGAATGTCGGCCCGCCATAACCAGTGCGCGTAATCTGAGAAATGCTCACAATAGCCATAATGGACCATCCGGTCACCGAGTCGCGCTTGCGCTTCCGTAAAAATCTCCGGCTTGCTGCTGAAACACTCGCCAAGTACCGCTACCTCGAATGCAACACCATCGTCCTGGAGAGAAAACAATGCCCGGAAAAAATCAGCGGGATTCTTGTCGAACTCCCACCGATGATTCCACAGCAGCAAGGGCTTGCGCGAACCGGCCATCTTCGCAAGTTTGAAGGCATCGAAGCGCCTGAGGTCCAGGCCCAGCGGCAAAATCTCACTTTTGTCTCGGATGCTCTCGACATTCCGCAACTCGCGGTAATCCGGGAAATGTTTGAGCAGCAGTCTTAGCTCAGACAGAAAGCTATCACAGTTATACGCGGAATTGAAGAACACGCGGTCGGCGGCAAGCGCCGAGACGTAGTTGATGAAACCGTAGTGCTTATCACGATTCTTGTGAACATCGCGGTCCTCAGGCGACCAGGGATAGGCGAGCTGGTTTTCGTGAAAATAGATCGTCGTTGGGACCGTTGCGGTCTGCGCTCTGGTAAGCGCCAGGAATGTCGTCAAATCCAACATGTCGGTAGCAAGCAAAAGGTCAGCTTCATAAGCTCCTTCCAGAAAGGCACGGGCGAGCGCAACCGCCCCGCCGTGCATACGCCATTTCCAGAAGTTTCCCGGCAAGGACAGAATCTCTATGTTGTGCTCACTGGCGCGTTGCAACCCCTCAGCCCATGCACGATGGGAGCCTGTCAGGTAAGGTTCGATTAAGAGTATGTTCACAGTTCCGTATAAATCACCAGGCTTCGTAAATCAAGACGCGTTAATACCCGCCCACTCCGCTCATACCCAGGCCCCAGTATTCCCAGCCGCCGGTATCTAATGATTCCAGCTTGTCCCGATACTTGTTCAGAATCTCGATATTTTGTTTCGGCAGCGCATCATAACGTTGCTCCACCTGGGCGGAGCTTATTTCGGCCTGATGCATGGCTTGTTCCAGTGTCTTCATGGAGGCTTTGATCGATTCCCGCACTTCCGGCGATAATTGCTCGTTTTCAAGCTGCTGCTCAAGCTGCCGCAGTTGTTCTTTCTGGCTCTCCTCCGCCGCGGCCATGCTGGATTGCATCTGCTGCATGCTCGTCCGCGCGGACGCAGTGAAATAGGTTTCGTAAATCTGCTTTGTTAGAAACGCATACTCCTCCGGAGACATATCATGTCTTTCCAGGGATTGCAGAAAATCGCGGCGAATATTTGCAAGCGCCTTATATCCCTCCCGCACCTCCTGCAAACCGCCTCCCTCTTTCATGCGCTGGTCAAGCTCTTCAAACTTTTTTTTGTAGCTTTGCACGCGGCCGGCGAATTCCTCTTTTATGGCGATGTAACGTGCAACCTGTTCCTCCTCGAGGCGATTGTCAGCGGGAGGCTCAAATTCATACTTCTGATTGAGCGTTTGCACTTTCTGCACCACCTCCGGCGATACACCCACACCAGTGGCCATGTCCTGCACCACGTCTTTTGCCTGTTTAAAAAAGTAGCCGATGCCGATGATTGCAATCACCGCAATTGCGCCAATAACAACCAGTCCAATAAGGCAGCCTTTGCTCTTTGTTGCCATAATTTGTCTCCTGATGTAAACTCACTTCCGGACAAGGTTAACTATTGATTTTCCAGGCGGACAGCCGTTACCATTATTTCCACTAATGCGTCCAGGGGCAATCTTGCCACCTGCACCGCTGCCCGAGCGGGCGGGTGCTCTTTAAAATAAGCGCCATAGACCTCATTCATGGCAGCGTAGTCATTCAGATCGGCCAGAAATACTTTGCTCTGTACAACATCGGAAAGCGAAAACCCGGCCTCATCAAGCACTGCTTGAATATTGTCCAATACCTGGTGAGTTTGCGCCTGTATGTCGTCGCTAACCATCTTGCCGGTTTCCGGATCGATGGCGATCTGACCGGAGAGATAAAGCGTATTTCCGACACGAATAGCCTGTGAATATGGACCGATCGCTTTGGGTGCGCCTTCGGACACCACGACTTCTTTGTCCAATTTCGGTTCGCGGGCAGACTGAGTCTGACAGCCGAGCATGACAAGCATGCCGAATAATGCGATCGCTATCTTCATAATTTTGGAATTCCCTCCTTTAACCCGACTTATTCATGAAAATGCGCTTCGCGTAGGGAAAGTCGGGTTAACTGAAAAATTCATATATCAGGGCACTGTACCGCTAAGGCCATGTTTGTTGAAGTCTTACCGCAGGATTAAGCCAGGTTTATTCTATGAATTTTTCAGGTTAAAACAGCTTCCATTGCATCGCAGAAGCGGTCGATTTCCTCGATGGTCGAATAAACGTTTGGCGTCACGCGGATGCCCTCAAATTCATCATGTTTGATTCCGACTACAATGATGCGGTGCTGCTTCCAGAGATGACCGGCCAGCTCCACAGAGTCGATGCCATCGACCTGAACCGTCGCCAGGCCGCAGGCAAGGCCCGGCTTGAGGCTGGTATGGAGACGGATGCGATCGTGCTGCAGGAGGCGCTCAGCCCAGCGATTACGCAGATAGACCATACGCGCTTCTTTGCGTGCAGGGCCAATGCCCTGGCTGAAGGTCAGCGCTTCGGCAATGGCAAGATAATTTGCCGCCGGGTGAGTGCCGATTTCCTCGTACTTGCGGATGTCGTCATCCATGGTATCCGGCGCAGCCATCATGGGCCAGAGGTCATTGATCTTGTCTTTGCGCACATAGAGCATGCCCGTGCCGTGCGGCGCAAACAGCCACTTATGCAGACTGGTGGCGAAGTAATCGCAATCCAAATCGCTGAGCACAAAATCAAAATGCTCAAACGAGTGCGCACCATCAACGATTACCGGAATTCCTTTCGCCCGCGCCATTTGTACGACTTGCTTGACGGGCAAAATCTGGCCGGTAATATTGATCATGTGACACATCAGGATCAGCCTGGTACGGGGCGTGATGTGTGACTCGAAGAGGCGTACAACTTCGTCCGCATCTTCGGCAGGAATGGGCAGCGAGAACTGAGTCAGCTTTATGCCTTCACGGCGCTCGCGCTGCTTGAAAGTGGTGATCATGCGCGGATAGTCGTGGGTTGTGGTCAGCACTTCATCGCCGGGCTTGAGATCAAAGCCAAATTGACAGATCTGCAATCCTTCAGAGGCGTTGCGCGTCAAAGCAATTTCCGCGGCATCGCAACCGAAGCGCCGCGCCAGACCCACGCGTACGCCTTCACGCTGCGGCTCCAGAATACGCCACATGGTATAAACCGGCGCCTTGTTCGAGTAGTCAAGATGGCGTTTCATAGCGTCCTGGACAATCGCCGGCGCCGGACTCACCCCACCGTTGTTGAGATTGATCAGGCTGCGGTCGACCGTGAACGCTTGCTGAACTTCAAACCAAAACGATTCATCGCGCGCGATCTCCCCCGGCGGGCCTTCATAACCAGCAATCGCGGCCAGAGCACGCTGCACACCCAATGGCTGCAACGCCGCAGTGGCCACGGCTGCCGCAGCCGGCGCCGCTATGGCGCCAAGAAACTGCCGACGGTTTAGCATGATTCCTGCCTCCTCTTATTAGATTCTATGCTCAAAAGGGGCTTGGCCATTTAAATCACCATCTTTCCCAAGTCTGTTACCGGTGAGAATCCGTATGTATCCGTGGCTTAGAGATCATTGGTTGTGGCCCCGGCCGCGCCGGGTATATCCGAGGTTAAGCTCAATTGCTGTCTGTACCGAGGCCAGGTTGCGCAAGCTCTGTCAGGCCGGCTTCCGCCTTCGCCTGACGCACCATCTGCCGCACATCTTCCAGCAATTGCTTTGCGTCAAAGATGATGCCATCTTTGATAGTGTATTTCACGCCGCCCACACGCACAGGCTCGTTGTCTTCGTTGAGCTGAATCGCGCCGGTGCCGTACAGCACCTTGAGATTTCGCAGCGGATTGGCATCGACAACGACAAAATCGGCTAGCTTGCCGACTTCGACTGTCCCGATTTCATTCTCGCGGCCCAATGCCTGCGCTGCGTAGAGCGTCGCCGAGCGAATGACTTCGAGCGGATGAAATCCTGCCTCGCGCAGCAATTCCATCTCGCGGATATAGCCGAACCCGTAGATTTTGTAAATATAACCTGCGTCTGAACCCAGTGTGACGCGCCCGCCGCGATTCTTATACTCGTTGAGAAACGTCATCCAGAGACGGTAGTTGTTCTTCCACGCCACCTCGTCCTCCGTCGACCAGGCGAACCAGTAGCTTCCATGCGCTTTGCGATTGGGCGTGAAAAAGCGCCAGAGCGAGGGCAGCGTGTATTCATCATGCCACTCCGCACGGCGCACGCGCATGAAGTCGCGGCTGGCCTCATAAATCGTCAAGGTCGGATTGATGGTAAAGTCGAGCGCGATCAGCTCGTCCATCACTTCATTCCAGCGCTGACTGAAGGCCGGCGCAGCTTGTTGCCACAACCGTCCTGCCTCTCCGAAGCGCTGATACTCGTTATTGTAGTTGTAATCTGGCGGGAAATCCTGCAGTGTGCGGTCTTCAAACAGGGCTTCAGGCAGGCCATACCAGTGCTCCATAGTGGTCAAGCCCATGCGGGCGCTGTGCAGCACATTCTGGCGCGCCACGCTCATTTGCGGATGGTGTGAAGCGGAGCGCAGTCCATGCTGTTTGCACGCATCGAGCGTGGCAGCCATGATATCCGGGCGGATGGCAAAAATCTTGATGCCATCTGCGCCCTGCTTTGCAACCTCTGCTACCCACTGGCGCGCCTGCGCTTCGGTTGTAATGGGGCCGTCATGCCCCTGGCCAAACACAACATAAGCCTGAATACGCGGCGCGGTGATGCTGTTCTGCCGGCTTTTTTCTTTATGCTCCAGGACCCAATCCAACCCGTTTCCACAAGCCGGATCGCGAATGGTTGTGATGCCGTGCCCCAGCCAGAGCTTGAAGACATATTCAGACGGCGTTCTTTGTTGCACGCCGCCGATGTGACCATGCATATCAACAAAGCCGGGCAGAATATACATGCCCGCCGCCTCCAGCTCGCGATCGCCGGCATTGGCTTTCGGACGTTTTTCCGGATCGATGGGCACACCCGGATTGCCCACGCTGCGAATCTCAACGATGCGATTCTGTTCGATGACGATGTCTACTGGCCCGATGGCCGGCGCGCCCGTGCCATCGATGAGTGTGCCGCCGCGTAGAATAAGGCGGGCGAACGGACCATCGCCGCGCTCGCGTGGCGGCGCTTCCGGGATCGATTCCGGAAGCTCCTGAGACCAGACAGGTTGAGTAATATTGATGGTAAAGCTGCAGAGTACAGAACAGAAGAGCAAAGCTTTAAGCCATGTGCGTTTCGCCATGCATTCCTCCCTCGAAAGACGGCACGGATGGTGTTATCGAGTCACGCAAGGTCGACTCACAGATTACGGGTTTGCAAGCAGATTAGCAATATATTTGAGCCGGAGATGAAATGCAAGGGTTTTTAAAGGGGTCTCGATTGGAAACGAACCCGGCGCCGCCTTCCATCGCCGGCTTGTGGGGATAATCGAGGAAAGAAATAACTATTCAGCAATGCTTGCAAAGGCAAAATTATTTTATGGCAAAATGATTAAGGGCAGTTACGGAAAAAGTGGGATAAACATCTATTTTTCTGAATCAGAAACGCGCACGTTTTGAGGTTCGTCCGGAGGGATGGTATCTGGCTCATCCACGACTTGCGCCAGAAATTGGACGGACAGATTGGCGACGTCTTCAACACTGGCCGCTACGATATGATCGCCGGTCTCAGAACCGAAGGTGAGCGTAGTTGCGGCCTGACCATTACTGCTGGAGGTTTGACCGCTGCGCGAAAGCTGGCCATCTCCGTAGGTTAACTTGAACCCCACCGACACGCCCGAAACCGGGCGATTGCTTGCATCCCGTACTTCCACCACAAATGGCTCAAGCGTCTCACCAACCTGGCCGGTTTGATTGTCGCCGGAAATTTTCAGCAATTGTGCCGGCGGCCCGACTTCAATACTCGTGCCTTTGACGATGGTGAAGGTGTCCCGGATATCGCCACGGTCGTCGAGAAAGGTTGCGTGCAGGCGATTGCCGTCGATATCCAGCACCAGCGAGCCCAGCTCTTTGAGCGAGGTCACCATAACCGGGTGGTCCAAGTCGCCAGAGCTGGTTTTGCCGGAACTGCCGTTGACCAGATACACAGCGCCTTCATGCGGGCTGGCGCCAAGGGTTGCTTTGTGATAGGGGCCATCGCCGGCCTCGCGGCCGTCGCCAGCATCAAGAATGTGTTCGCTTGTCAGAGAGCCTGACTTGCCATGGTGGCCATCGATAAGAAACGAGCGCTCATAGGAATGGCTGTGCCCGCCCAGGACAAGGTCAACGCCGGCGGCATCGAGCCGCGGCAATGCTTGCTCCCGCATTTCGATAAGCTCGTCTTCGGAATCCGAGTCGTGCGAACCTTTGGAATACGGCGGATGGTGCCAGAAGGCGATGGTCCAGGGTTGCATGTTGGCGGCGAGGTCTTCTTCGAGCCAGGTCCACATGGAGCTGTTTTCATGGCGCAGGCTGCTGGTCGCTGAATTAAGACCTATGAAATGGATGTCGCCATAGTCAAACGCATAGTAAGCTTCCGTACCGGAGGCCATGCCGCCGGCTTCACCATTTTTGGGCAATGTGAAAATATCATAATAGGGATACGGACCGGGCGCGGAGTTGGCATTGTCGTCATGGTTGCCCAGGGTCGGCCAGAGCACAGATTTGATCAACATGTCTTCGTACATGTTTTCAAATACCGCCTTTTGGTATTCCCGGTCCTTGCCATCACTGTAGGCATTATCGCCCAGCATCAGCCACAGGTCCGTATGGCGATCGCCGGTAAACTCATAGTAAGCATCACGCACTGCGCGGGCGTCACTGTTCGCGGTGCCGGAATCGCCCAGAATCCAGATACGGGTGTTCTTGCCGCTACCCGTTGGCGGCGAGGTGACAAAAAAATGCCTGTCATCCCCTCCCGCGAGTGTGTTGGATGGCGAGCCGACAGCATAGAAATACTTCGTATCCGGGGAAAGGTTGGTCAACCTGATTTCATGCTCTTCGGTTTGTCCGGAGCCGGCAGCAATCTGATTCAGGCTGGCGGGCGAAAGTCCGTATTTCACCTCGCTTTCCGTGGCAATGTCTGTGCGCCAGCGCACAATGACACTGGTGGGCGTACCGATCTGCAGGTACGGCCCACGGATTACTTGCTGGCTAAATGCGACATCGCCCAGGAACAGCAAGACCAGAAATGACAGCAGCATCAAGATTCGCTTAGGATGCACCATGCTCATCCTCCAGCTCTATCTGCCCGCTGACCTGATCCATGGCGTCACGAATGTTCTGCTCCAATTCTTGCGTTGCCTTGCGCTTTTTGACATGTTCTGGCAGGCCGGATAATTCATGCAATGCTTGCTGAAAGCAGGTGTACGCTGCCTCTGCACGTCCGGCTTGCAGCAAAATCTCTCCGCGCCGGAAAAGCCAACGTTCTTTGCGGGGCGACTGTTGTGCAATACTTTCCAGGCGCTCGAGCGCGCCATCATAGTCTTGCATTTCTATTTGCAGATCGATAGCAAACAACTGCAGCGTAACAATGGCGCCGAGCCTGGCCAGACCTTCATCGATGCCGCGCAGAGCTGCTGACAGATAGTCAGCTCCTTCTTTAACGAGCGCTCGGGCTCGTTCGAGGTAATATTCCGGTCTTGCGTCGCTGCTATGGGTGATGGCCTGGGTGTAGTCAACGGCTGCGGAGAGATACTGCTCGAGCTGAACCTGGGTTCTCGCCCGCGTAAGCAACCCCTCGACGTTGTCGGGTTGCCCGATCAAAAATCTATCCAGGACAGTCTTGGCCTTGCGAACCATGCCGGCTTCGAACAAGGCTTTGCCGCGGCCGAGGTCGACGATATCCAAGCTGGCATCCAGACGTTCAGCCTGGTCATAATCGGAAAAAGCTGCATCCCAGTCATGGTGATAACGATAGAGTTCTGCGCGACGCAGATAGAGCAGGGCATTGGTGGAGTCTTTTTCGATCTGTTGCGTCACTTCCTGTATCTGTTCGTGAATTTCGCCATGTCCGAATGCTTGCGGACTAATGCCGAGATGGTGCAGGAAACAGATAAAAGCAGATGTAACGCCAATGACCGTTTCTTTTGAAAAAGGCATGTCCTGATTTTCTTTCAGAATCTGCGGTACAGTTGACACGATATCTTCGGATTTAATCGTTATTGCCGTCGATGGTTACAGTGACATTGTCGGGAGGTGCGGGCGGCGTCGAATCCGCTACCGGTTTTAGCACGAGATCGCTTGCCACCAGTTGCTGTCCGTCTGCAACAGCAATTGCGATGGATGCAGGCTCGTAGCCAGTCCGGCTGGCGATCACGTCATAGCTGCCAGCGGCAATGTTTCTAAAAATGTAGGCGCCGGCGGCATTAGTACTTGTTTCATATTGCACGTTCCCGCCAGCAGTAAGTTGAACGCGGGCGTCTGCAATCGCTGAATTTGAGCCAGCTTCCAGCACGCTGCCGGAGACGCTGGTTGCATTGCCACCGCCAGTATCGCCCAATCCGGTAGCAGCAAATATCTTGTCCCAGCCAATTCCGGCCGTTGAGCCGTCATTGTTGATGCACGCAAACAGGCCGATTGGATAATCCGGCAACGACCGCTGGGTTGAGGCAATGCCATCGGTGTTGGATATGCCTTCCAGTTGCAGGGTGCCAAGGTGCTCCCAGGACTGACGGTCGAAGAACTCGAAGTCTGTTAAGCTGCTCTTCTGATCGGCGACGACAATGAAACCGCGGCCGTCGTCTGTGACGCCATCAGAGGGATAGGTATAAACCAGGATGCCTTCCTCATCAGAATCAAAGATGCCGTCTCCGCCAAAGTAGTCTTTGCCATTTTGCTGATAAGGCGTGCCATCCGGATTGAACACAAAGACGCCTTTTCGACTTTTTTCGTCCGGGATGTACAAGCGTTGATAGAACTCATCTGCGATAACCGTTTCTACGCTGGTGCTGGGTTCAAAATTGAACAGCTCTTCACCCGATTCTGCATTATAAACATAAACGATGTTGTCGGCGGTAACGTAGAGCCAGCGCTCACCGTTTGCACGAAAGTAGAGATCGATGTTCGGTTCCGAGCGCAGGTCCCGTGCACCGCTGATGAATTCCCGCACAAACGTGCCGCCCGGATAAGCGAATACGCTTACTGTAGAGGCCGGTTTGGAGGTTGCGACATACAAGAGATCTTGCTGCTGATCGAATATGACCCCATTGACCCGCGTCCCGCTGCCGAAACTGTTATGCCGCAACGGCTCCTGCTCATTGTTCTCAAACGGATACTGCCAGACTTCAACCAACTGACTGGCTTTGGCCGTGACAAACATGAGGGTCTGGCTCGGGTCCGGCGCTTCCCAAAAAGTTATGGTGTCGATGTCATTGCCCTGGCCGTTTACTTCAAAATCAGCTTGCAGCTTTACGGTGCCAAAATGAGATTGCGCAATCACATCAGTGGGCAATGAAAGCCAGAGAGAAAACAGAATTGTGATCCAGAGGGTGTGAAATGTTGTCCTTAACCACATAGTTGCCAATCCAGGGTTGCAAAAGAGGTTAGTCGTTGACCGTCACCTTGACATTTTTCGGCGGCGACGGAGGGGTTGTATCTTGCACAGGAGCCAGAAGTACATCCTGACCTGTCAAGGTCTGACCATCAGCCACACTCACGTTTGTCGAGAAATTGCCAAACCCCGCTTTGGCGCCGAACAATTCATAGGCGCCCGGCTCGATTGCGGTGAAGCTGTACTGGCCAGCATTGTTGGAGGCCGTCTCATAGCGGATGGCGCCGTTATCCCTGAGCTGGACGGTTGCGCCAGCAATCGCGGAATTATCCGAGGCATTCAAAACCCGCCCTGCAATTCCGGTCTGGTTGGTATCGCCGCCGCCATCT
>CAZVSL010000095.1:0-2077 GCA_964629935.1 uncultured Calditrichaceae bacterium
GGCGCTCTTTTTGCATGTCGATGATATGAACCTCCGGCATGGCGATATCGTTCACCCGGCGCGTCAGCTCCAGGAGCGTATACTTGCCCGCCTGCGCGTTGTAAAATGACTCCGCCGAAGGTGTGGCCGAACCGAGCACCACCGCGGCATTGGCAAAGTTAGCGCGCACCACAGCAATATCGCGGGCATGATACCTCGGCGCTGTATCGCTTTGCTTGTATGACGCCTCATGCTCTTCGTCCACGATGATCAGGCCGACATTTTTCAGCGGTGCAAATACCGCCGACCGCGGACCGATGGCAACATGAGCGCTGCCGTCCCTGATGCGCTGCCAGGAATCGAAGCGCTCCCCGGCTGACATGGCGCTGTGCAGAACTGCCACGTTGTCCTGAAAATGCGCCCGGAATCGCTGTACAATCTGAGGCGTCAGAGAGATCTCCGGCACCAGCACAATAGCGTCTTTGCCGGCTGCGAGCGCCTGTTTTATGGCTTCGATATAAACCTGAGTTTTTCCGCTGCCGGTAACGCCAAACAACAGGAAGGTCTCAAAGCGTTTCTGACTCAACGTTGCTACAATCGAGCTCAAGGCGCCCGCCTGCTCTTCGGTCAAAATAAGCCGGGGCGGGGCTTGCGCTTCAATCCCGCCATAATAATCACGTAGAACGGTCTTGTAAACAGGTCTAATGAGCTGTTTCTCCTGCAGCGCTTTGATGACCGCCCAGGAAGCGCCGGTTTTTTCCATCAAAGTTTTCTGCAAAACTTCTGTTTTCTGAGCAACCAGATAGGTCAGGCATTTGGCCTGTAACGGCGCTTTTCGTGAAAGCTCATCCATGAGGGCATCCACCTCCCGCTCCTGTGACGCCAACCTGATATATTTCTCTTGCTTCTTTTTCGCCCTGTCGCCCGGCAGAACCTGTCGCAGACGAATCAGTTGTCGCTGCTCCAGAGTGCGGAGACTCGAATGCAGCGAGGTTCCGCCCACCTGCTTACGAAGCTGCTCCACGGTACTGCGCCGAACCTTCAGCAAATGACGCAGAATGGCGGACTGCAGCGGAGCCTTGTTTTGCAACCTCACCATTTCGATTTCAGCCCAATCGCTGTTCAGCTCGACACTTTGCTGCGACGTTTGCATCAGCCCTGCAGGAATCATGGCGCGCAGGCATTCTGCCAGAGGCGCCATATAGTAGTCAGCAATCCAGTACGCCAGGCGCATCATCTCATCTGTGATAATGGCGTGCATGTCCAAAACATCTTTGAGCGCTTTGACTGAATCCAGCTCCGTCTCATCCTTGCGTGCGATGATGAAGCCAGTCAACGTGCGCGAGCCAAAGGGCGCCACGGCCCGGCAGCCCACGCAGGCGATACTGTCGAGCTCGGCGGGGATGGCATACGTGAATGCACGATCAACTGTGTTGGGAAAAACAACGTCTGCAAATGACCGGGGCATAAAGCAGCTTTTCTTTTGCTCCTGACTTTGACAGTTCAGATTAGATTAGGTTATCTCAGGAAGATTTGCAACAAGTAAACACAAAAAATGCCCTTGCAGCCAACGGATGCAAGGGCATTCAGTTTTGTCGGGATAAATCTTGTTTAGCCAAGGTATTTGCGCAACGGCTCCAATCTTGAACGATGCCGCATTCTGCGCAAAGCCTTTTCTTTGATTTGCCGCACACGCTCGCGAGTCAGCTTGAAGTGCTCGCCTATCTCCTCCAATGTCAGAGGGCGGTCGCCTTCAAGGCCAAAGTAGAGCCTGATAATTTCAGCTTCGCGTGGCTTCAGGGTCACCAATACTTTGTCGATCTCTTCTTTCAGCGACTCCTGCATCAGCGAATCATCCGGCGGAGCGTATCTGTCGCTCTCGAGCACATCGAGAAGATTGTTGCCCTCCTCCTCTTTGAACGGCTCGTCCAGAGAAAGATGGCGCGCTGAAGTTTTCAGAACATCAGCGACTTCATAGTCGGTCATTTCCATGGTGTCAGCCACTTCATGCATGCTCGGTTCGCGTCCGTAGCGTTTCTCCAGTTTTTCCAGAACGCGGCCCACCTTATTGATTGCACCCACGCGGTTCAACGGCAGG
>CAZVSL010000095.1:2087-3361 GCA_964629935.1 uncultured Calditrichaceae bacterium
TAAGGGCAATCTCACTATTCTTGATTGTTCGGCCAATGCCTGCAAAATAGACTGACGAATCCACCAAACGGCGTAAGAAATGAACTTGAACCCACGCGTTTCGTCGAACCGTTGAGCAGCTTTTATCAAACCAAGATTGCCCTCGCTGATCAAATCCTGCAACGGCAACCCCTGTCCCTGATATTCTTTAGCAACGCTGATGACAAATCGTAAATTGGCTTTAACGAGTTTATCCAGGGCCTCAGACTCTCCCTTCCGAATTCTTCTCGTAAGTTCGATCTCCTCTTCCGGAGGCAACGGAGAGAATCCACCAATTTCTTCAAGATATTTCTCGATGGACTGTTTCGGCCTGTTATCTGTTTTTTTCTGCTTTTTTGCCATACTCGTTAATTCAGGTCCTCAAAAATTAATATAAGTTGAAGTATTAAAATTATTTACGCTTACAAATTCGTTTATTATACTATGAACCCGATCATTGGTTTCAAAATTAAACTGACTTACCAGCTTCAGAACTGCGCTCTTAAGCCCACAATTAGAGTGTAGATTATCGTCATCAAAGGGGCTTAACTGCAACTCATTAAGAGAATAACTTAATATTCATACAGGCAACATCGCTCTGTTGCGGGCACAACCGGATGTAAGTGATTAATACGAACCCCCATCCACGTCGGAAGGCTCTGGTCTAAGAGAATGGCGTAAATATAACACAGCGACTTCCGATTGTCAATACAAAGGGGCAAAAATCTTCAGAAAAAATTGCATGCGTCGATAAGAACAAATGTGATTTCTCGCGAAATAATTCAACGGGCTGCGGATATGAACACGAATAGACCTGACATCGGTCAGGACGACGAATTCAGAATCGAGCATGATACGAAATTTCCGGAGATGCCGCAAGATGGCGGGCTCCTGCGACCAAGCAGCCCACATCCGGATGATAACCGCAAAAGTACAGATCACAAAGATGACCAGCTAAAGCTTGCACTGCATCGCCTGGCCCAGGCGGAAAAGCTCGCCACACTTGGCACTCTCGGCGCGAGCATGGTGCATGAGTTAAACAATCCCTTGACTGTCATACGAGCTGAAGCTGAGGAAATTCTGTCACTGCTGGAAGAAGGATGGGGTGACACGGACGCAATCGCGCTCTCGGCCAAACGCATCAGAGCCTGTTCGGACAAAATGCAATATTTTGTCGACCACCTGCGTCATTACGCCCGGCGTGACGATAAAACGCCCTGGAAAAAAGTCAACATCAATCAGGTGATTCAAGATTC
>CAZVSL010000095.1:3371-13033 GCA_964629935.1 uncultured Calditrichaceae bacterium
GATTCGCTGCTCATGCTCAAACCGAAGCTAAGCCAGTCCGATATCATCGTGGAACTGAGATTGGCAGAAAGCCTCCCTGAAATATGGGGTCATCAGAACAAACTAGAATCCGTCTTTCAAAATATTATTATCAATTCCAGCGATGCGCTCAAACATGTGGCTGACGATCAAGCAAAGAAAATACGCATCACAGCCCGGTTACAGGAACAGGAGCCTGTTGCCGTTGTCGTACAAATTCAAGATAACGGTTCGGGCATGAGCGAAGAAGTGCAGGCTCAGATGTTTGAGCCGTTCTTCACGACCAAACGGGCGGGAGAAGGCACCGGCCTTGGCATGGCGCTCACAGCAAGCTATATAAAAGAACACAAAGCATCCATAGAGGTCCGCAGCAAGATTAATGCAGGCACAACGTTTACCATCCGATTCCCCCTGGAGCGGAGATCGAACGAGACGACTGAACAGTAGAACCGGCACGGAGCGAAGGGAATTGCGCTTTGAACTCAGGAAGACTTCTCATCATAGACGATGAGCCCTTTATTGTCGATATCCTCCGACGACGGTTTCAGCGCATCGGATACACAGTACAGGGTGCTTACGACGTCAAAACCGCTATTGCTCTGTTGAAGAATGAAGAATATGACCTCGTCATTTGTGACCTACATATCGACGGACACGAAGGCGCCTGCACCATCCTGGAAAGCATGCAACAACACAACACCGGCAGCAAACTGGTAGCGATGTCCGGCCTGCATCCCGACGACAGCAGCGTTCAGGAAATAATGAGAATGGGCGCAAGCGCTTTTCTTAAGAAACCCTTTACTTCTATGGCCGACGTCACCGCCAGCATTGTTAAGCTGCTCTCCTGAGGCGCCCGCCACTGTATGAATAATTCAGCCTCCTTCAACGCTAAGCTCAGGTTTGCAATCTTGTAAAGGTCATCTTATTGTATTGTTTTTGCGACCGCGATTTATTATATTCGTGGTTGCATTTGATGTCCAAACAATGAAGTGATAGCTATGCCAGTCGTTACCATTAGCTGCTTCAAATGCGGCAAAGAGATGGAATTGGAGGACCGTGTCACCCATAATGCGACTTGTGAGAGCTGTTCCTCCTATTTGCACTGCTGCCGGAATTGCCGGTTTTATGACCCAAATTCCTACAACATGTGCCGGGAGCCGCAGGCTGAACGCGTAAAGGACAAAGAGAATGCGAACCGTTGTGAGTTTTTCGAGCCGACATCCGCTGCACCTGAATCCGATACGAGACGTGACCAGGCACTTCGCAAACTCAACGACCTGTTCAAAAAATAACCCGGCTGTATCTGACTCACACTAGAAAAAGGAGACGATGACTTGAAAGCAGCGAAACCGAATTCTCTTATTATCTTTGTGATGCTACTCCTACTATCTTCGTGTTACTACGTACCTGCTGGATTTGCGCCGTCAACCACGCCGGTCGAGAGCAATGAATTCACAATTCTCGGCCATGCAACAGGTGAGATGAGCTACTTTTCTTTATTCGGCTTTATTCCCTTCGGCAAACTGAATTATGATGAAGCCATCGCAGATGCGGTTGGTAAGTTTGAAGGCGGGCGGGCGCTTATCAACGTACGTTCGCGATTCGAAGTGACTTATGTGATTGTCGGCTTCATAAACCGGCTGGTTGTTGAAGGGGATGTTGTGAAATAAGCAAACGTGTCATCAGAAGAGCTGACGGTGGCGCCCTCATGTCGGCGTTTGTTCTTCCCAATGCTTCAAAATCAAGTCACGGGTTTTGAGCACGCCAGCCGCCGGCTCTGCCCTACCTTCATATTCAATGGCAATCGAACCATCATAATCTGCTGCTCTAAGTCTGTCCAGAAACGCTGCATAATTCAGGGTTTTCTCCTCGCCGTCCGGCTTGAATGCATAGCTTTTTGCGTGCACATGCACCGCCTTTGCTGCCAATTTTGCGAACGCGGTCAACGGCTCGACATTTGCAGGAAAGTTATCAAAATCCGGGCAAGTTCCCAGCAACGGTGAATCGATCTCACGGATTATATCGAGGATCACCTCGGGATCGCTGCTCAGCCCCCAATGGTTCTCCACAGCCAGCGGCACATCGAGTCGCTCAGCTTCAGGCAGAATTTCATGCAGGGCGTGAATGGCCCTACTCTTTTTTGCGACCAAATCGGCAATTTGAGTTGACTTGCTCTTACGGATGGCGTGGCTGAGACGGCCCATGAAGCGGTTGTTAAGCAGACCCCGCAGCGCCCGTTTCAAGGCGCTATCCGCGCCACCACTTTCTCCTCCGCCCTTTCGCAACCAGTGAAAAATGTGTTGCAAGCTCAGCCTTTGCCCGCCGAGCAGAATTCTTACCTTCGTCGCCTCCACGCTGTGCGCCGCCCGAATCATGTCGCGCACATAGTGGACCTGTTCATGCCAGGCTGTTTGGTTGGAATAGGTGAGGTCGCTGCTAACATCGACAATCCAGTGCAGGTTGTTTCTTGTCATCTTCTTTTGTAGACGAACCATCTCGACTTCAGGGACGCGCTGTAACTGTCTATCCATGATTTCGATGCCGGAAAAGCCCTCTGTCGCAGCAAACTCGATCAGTTTATCCAACCAAAACATACCGGATTTGGCGTCATGGCGAAAACTCCACGTTGAAATGAACAGCTCCATGGGATTCTTATTCTCACATTATGTTTGCAAATACAACGCGATGATTGTTCGATCAGAAGTTATCCGTGCGCCGGCTGCCGTCTTTCGCCTGTTTGCAGCAACAGCTCGCGTCTGCGCTGGCGTTGATGGCCCCAAACATTGAGCGCCAGTCCCGTCAGAATACTCAAGCCACCTATCAGGATGCGCAGGTTTAGTCGCTCCTGCAAAACCAGTTTGCCCAGCACAACAGCGATGAGAGTGCTTGCCAGCGGGATGAGCTGCGTTTTGGTCACGTCCATTCTCTGGATGAGCCAGTAGACCAAAACGAACGCCAGAGACGAACCGATAAAGGCGAGATATAGCAGGGCGCCCATAGCACGAATGTTCCAATCGAATGACCACGGCGCTCCCTCCAGAACCAGGCCCAGCACAACCAATGGCAGAAACCCAAACCCCATCTGCCCCACCGTCAAGACCAGCGGATCAAGATGTGTGCCGCGTGATTTTATCAATACGCTGGCGTATGCCGTGGCGCCTGCCGCCACGATGACCGCCGCAGCCCCAAGGACCGTCTGCAAGTTGTTGGCCACAATCTGATTTGCAAAAATGATGGCAACGCCTGCGATCCCGAGTATGACGCCAGCGGTCTTCATCCAGGTCATTTTTTCAAGCGGAAGCAATAGATGTGCGATAAGTAATCCCAACAGTGGGTACGTAGAATAGAAAATTGCCGTCAGCGCTGACGAAATATAGTTTTCGCCCCAAAATACCAGGCCATAGTTAACCGTAATGGTCAGAATCCCGGTCGTAAAAACAAGTCGCCAGTCGGCACGATTTTGCGGCAGGGGCGGCTTACGCCAGTACAACAGCAGGGTCAACGGCACAAGCGCAACCATGAAACGTACGCCGGCAAACGTGAAAGGCGGCAACCCCTCAAGGCCAAGCTTGATGAACAGCCACGTCGTACCCCAGATTGTACTCAGCACCAGCCAGACGAAAACTGTCATCACATCTCTTCCTGATCGAGAATAACGGCGCCGCTGCCCTGAATACGATAGATGGTCTCTCCGCTTTGGATCGAGCCAGGCTCAAACGGCTGCCCCCGCTCTTCCGCTTCATGCTGCTTCATTCTGACAAGCTGCTGCCGGTCAAGCTCCAGTTTCTCTACCACGCCTTGCGCCGCCACCGTCTTGCCTTTGGCCTCGACCGGAAACACGATGACATCATCCTGGACTTTGACCCTGATGGTTTGTCCTGCCCTGTCCCTGATGTCGATCCAGCAGCCTTTGTGCGGACAGACATCGGAAATTGTGCCGGAGACCAGAACCTGATTACCAACAAACAACTCGGGCGCTCGTTGCAAGACTGAGATCGCCGTTGTATCCGCCACAGAAATCGCCTCGCCGTACACTTTCCTCCCGGCCTGACCTGAATCAGGTTGTGAACAGCAGAATACGGCAACAGCGACCGTCAGCAAGAGAAAAGAAGTATGAAGTTTATACATAGTGTGACTCCGTTTAGAATAGACCCGATAAAGAGAAAACCGCCACTATGATGCGTCGAGAATATAGCATTTTCACTCAGAATAGAAAATGTTTTCTGATGCTCAAATACAAAGCACAAGGAAGAGATGAAATCCGCTACAGCGGATGGCGGAAGTTACAGTGGTTTGCTAACTTTTTGGAGGCACGTGAAAATGCGGGATTCGGGGTTCTATCGTTTGGCCAGTACTATGCCTTCATGCAACGCAAGCCTGGCGAATTCGTTCTCTTGTATTTCCAACTCAGTATAGGGAAATACATCGACCGGTAAAGGCGCCTTGATGAATAGTCTGAGATAATCCGGAAGGCGATCGATTTGACGTCTGCTATCCTGACTCAGAACGATGAGCAGATCGGCGTCACTGTAAGCCGAGAAATTTCCCTTAGCCCGCGAGCCAAACAGATAGATTGCCAGAATGTTCTCCCTCTTGTGCAACGCTTCTTGCGCGAGCTTTCTAAGCTCATTTTCAATTTTTTGGTGATCCCGGAAAACAACTCCCGCAGAATCGGACGATGTGCTTCGCTGCCTCATAAGCGGCCTCAGCCTCTATCTGAGTGTAATAGTCGACCGGTGCGCCCGTATCAAAACCATTTGGGTAGCGCGTCGGAATATAAAATTTGTCCAGGAAAAGAGCATTTTGCAAATGCTTATCGGGTACGGAGACTTTTTCTTTCAAGCCTTCGAGGAGCTTGCTAATCGCATGTCCCCAAAATTCTCCGCCATTGAATTCTATTAAAGCTTTCACCGCCTTCTCTGCCGCCTGATGGGCTGCAAAACAAGCCCAGTCATAATCGCCATCGTCGCAGGCATGGCGTGAGTGCTTCAGATCACTTTCAGCCTGTCTGTACCAGTCCCTATATCTATTCGCCATAGTGATAAATACTTATCAGACCTATAGGTTATTTGCTTAAATTACGTTATTAAGATCGATAAAACAAGTCTTATCCCCTGCCAATCATCATTTCCAATATACCTGTTCGATCTCTTTGCCGTCTGTCGTTAAGATAATCGCTGCATCCCGATCTGTGCGCAAGATACGGGCGCCGGAATCCCGTAATCTTTGCACGACCTGTGGGTGCGGATGCCCAAATTTATTGAACTTACCGACTGAAATGACTGCAATCTGCGGGTCCACCCAATTGAGAAATGATTGCGTGGTAGAGGTCTTGCTGCCGTGATGGCTCACTTTCAGAATCTCGCCTGCCAGCAGGCTGCCAAAGCGGTTTGTGCTCCGTTCGCCATTCTTTTCGATATCGCCGAGCAGAAGCAAGTCAATCTCACCAAAGCTGACCTTTAAAGATTGCGAGGCGTCATTAGCGGAATGCACGCCGTTTGTGGCATAGCGCCGGGTCGGGTGCAGGACGGATATTTTGATGGGATCGAAATCATCGACGATGTCACCGGCAGTCAAAACCCGGCGTGGAATATTGAGACTGTCCACCAGTGAGATGTATTCCTGATACAGTCTGGTCTCTTTCGGCAGGCCATTGTCCCAGACTTGCTTCACCTGAAAATTGCGCAGAATGTAGGGAAATCCACCGAGATGGTCCGAATCCGGGTGGGAAAGAATGAGCGCATCGATAGTCCGAATGCCCTGTCGCCTCAGGTAGGGTGCGACCACGCGCTCACCGTTGTCAAAATAGGGGTTGCGCATGCCGCCATCGATCAGGGCGTGCCGGCCATCCGGGAAGGCAAGCAGAATTGCATCTCCCTGTCCGACATCGATAAAGGTAACGCGCAACTGTGCGGCGTCACGTAGAGTGGATTGCCACAGCACCCAGTTCGCAGCAACCAGAATGACGATAACAAGCAGGCGCTTGCTGCGCTCATAATTCAAGTTAAACAGCAATATGATCAGTATGATATAAGCAACTGCGTGCAGGCCGGAGAAACCGAAAACATCGAAAGATGAAAACGGCAAAGTGCTGCCCCACTCGACGATGCGAATGGTGCTGTGCAGGCATAGCCATGTGGTTTCCAGAAACAGCTCGCCAACGGGCGACCAGACCAGAGAAAAGATTGCGCCGGCGACCGAGCTTGCAATGCCCACGAAGATCAACGGTACGATAATGAGATTCGCGAACAAAGTCAGGTTGGGCAAGCGGCCAAAATAAAGCATGGTGATAGGCATGGTTCCGACAAAGGCGGCTGCGGAGGCCAACAGGAGTTCAGCCGGCCGGCGCAGCGCAGGATGCAGTCGGCCCCATTCCTCATACGTGGCAAATAGGGCTTGCAGCTTCGGAAAGAAATAGACGATCGCGACCACTGCTGAGAACGACAGTTGGAAGCCGGGCTGAAACAACTCCAGCGGATTCAGGAGCAAAATCACAAGTGCGGCAACAGCAAGCAAGTTGTAGAAATCTGTCTTTCGCTCCAGTGCGGCGCCAAG
This sequence comes from uncultured Calditrichaceae bacterium, assembly GCA_964629935.1. GTDB lineage: Bacteria > Zhuqueibacterota > Zhuqueibacteria > Oceanimicrobiales > Oceanimicrobiaceae > CAZVSL01. The sequence goes on from CAZVSL010000095.1 coordinate 9,945, forward strand.
CAGAAACAATCCGCCCATGATGGAGGCCCGTACCACCGGAGGCTTCAGATTTGTAAGAAAAGCGTAAAACAGGAGCGCAAACAGCGTCCAGATGACGCGGCCGCGATATGGAATGCGCAGCAGGCCGGCGACGCCCATGAAAATCAGCATCACAAATCCGACGTGCATGCCGGAGACCGCAAGTATGTGGATCACCCCCATCTTCGAAAACGCGTCCTTCAGCGTATACGGGATTTCGCCGCGCTCGCCGATGAGCAAACCATGCAACAGGGCGGATTCCTTTTGCGGCAGCTCACGCGAAATGAAATCGTCGAGATAGCGTTTTGCCGGCGCCACCACTTCCCGAAAGAACCAGTTGCCGCCACCGCGTGCGAGCAGTTGTATCTGCTCGAGGCGGTAGATCGACATCCGCGCAAAAATGCCCTGTGCCTGCAAGTACTCGCGGTAGTCAAACTCGCCCGGATTACGTTGATCGCGGGGCGCCCGCAGTTTGCCGCGCAGCAGCAGCTCGTCGCCATAGCGCAGCGGCGGAAAATCCTCCGCCACGCGCACCAGAATCCGGCCGCTGGTCTGCACAGCCCGATCCGGCAAACGAATGGATCGCACCGCAACTATCAGATGCGTGCTTTCGATCTTCTTTTCAGGATAAGCGACGACGTGTCCGACAAGTTCCAGATTTTCCGGATAGTCAGCGAACTGAGAAATGTGGTCCGGCTCGAAGTATCCGACCGAAATTTCATAGCGTACGTAGCCCAGGCCAATGACCATCAATGCAAACAGAGCCAGAACCAGAAGACTCTGTCTGCCTCCGGTGCGGGAAGCAAAGATGAGTATGGTGGCGAGACCCAGAGAAACTGCGTAGATGTAGATAGCGGGGATGTCGACCAATCGGCCCAGGACAAGTCCGGCGACAAAGAGCGAAAGAATTTTTAAGGCTGGTCTTCCTTGCAATGCGAAGGCCCTTACCTTGCAAACCTGTTCTCGTTGAACCCCAAAAACTGCTGCTGACAATCAACTCTTTTGTGGTGGTGTGCACAGATGCTGTGCTAAATGTGGGCGATATTCAGATGTTGTGACCAGAGACTCCCCTGACAAAAATACGACGCGTACTTTTCCCTGTTGCGAAAGACCGAAAGATGGAGGACACAAAAATATGTATCTTCTGCTTATGGCTGCTTGACCAATTCCTGCCTCAGCCAGGTCGCCAGCTTATCTACCTCTTGCTGCAAATCCAGTAGAGAGCCATGATTGTGTACAACATAATCCGCTCGTCTCAGCTTTTCATCGACTGGCATCTGCGCTGCCATGCGTTGCGATACTGTTTCTGCATCGATGTTATCCCGCTTTTGCAGCCATTGCCGGCGTTTGTCCAGCGGCGCATCCACGACAACCACGGCGTCCAGCATGCGCTGCATACCGGATTCGAAAATCAGGGCCGCCTCCACGCCGATCAACTCTTTGCCTGCGTCAGCGTGTAGGCGATTGGCTTCATTTTCAATCCACGCCAAAACCACCGGATGAATAATACTGTTGATGCGGTCACGTGTCTCGGGGCTTGAGAATACCAGCTCTCTCAGCTTGTCTTTGTTGGGTTCGCCATCGGGCAGGTAGATAGCAGGTCCAAACTCAGCAATCAGCGCCGTGCGGATTTCAGGTGAGGTTCTGGTGAGGTCTTTCGCCAGGGGGTCCGCCGCAATAATATGAATGCCTTGTTGCTGCAGGAGTTTGCAAACGGTGGATTTGCCGCTCCCGATCCCGCCTGTCACGCCAAAGAGCTGCATAGATTTCGTATGCCTCCCTCCGATATACCGGTTTTTTCAGCCCAATTGATATCGCTTCTTGGTCTTTCTGTCAAGCTCGCGGCGCACGGCCTCGGCGAGTGCTTTCTGCGTGACGGGTTTGGTTACAAAAGAACCCGCGCCGAGCTTCATGGCTTGCGTCACACGATTGGACATGGCGTAACCGGAAAGAATGATCGCCTTCTGCCTGGGATAGAGTTCCAGAATACGACGATACGCTTCCACGCCGTCCATACCATCCATCACCATATCCATGACCAGCAAGTCATAGGCATTGGTTTTCACGTGATTGACTGCACGGGCGCCACTGGAAAGAACCTGAACTTTGTAGCCCAGCCGTTTCAGCAATTGCTCAGCCACGCGGCGGTGAATAGGATCATCGTCTACCACCAAAATGCGCTCATGACCGCGAAGTGTAGAATCATCAACTGCAGGGGTTTCGTACGCAGCTTGCTTCTGCGCCGGGAAATAGATGGTAAAGGTTGTGCCCTGCCCCGGCCTGGAATTTACCTCGATATGAGCCTGATGTGTTTCGACGATACTGTGCACGATACTTAATCCCAAACCCGAACCACGCTTTCGATCCTTGCTTCTGGTCGTGTAGAATGGCTCAAACACGCTTTCGACGGCATCTTCAGGAATACCGCATCCTGTATCGCTCACCTGCACTGTGACATAGTTGCCGCGGCCAACTGCCGGCGCTGTTTTATGTGGTTTGCCGATTTGCACACATGCGGTACGCAGAGTTAACGTTCCTTTGCCGTGCATGGCTTCAACCGCGTTGTGTACGAGATTGATAAAGGCGCACTCCAATTGCGCGGCGCCTCCGCGGATTGACGGTAGATTTGCGGCGAATTCTTCGCGTAAAACAATATCTTTGGTCAGGTCATGTGATGCCAGCAGCTCATGCAGCAAGCGATTCAAATCGATGAGTTCCATGGTGTAGTGCGCCCGCCTCCCGAGCGTCAGCAGTTGCTGATTGATACTTGCCAGCTTATCCGCAGCGTTCTCTATTTCGGCGAGCATATCCAGAACGGGACTATCGGCTGGCAATGCTTCACGAATAAGGGCCGGATAGGCGGCCACCGGAGACAGCAGGTTGTTAAAATCATGGGCGATCTGACCTGCCACCTGACCGGCTGCTTCCAAACGCTGAGACCGTACCGCTTTTTCCTGCAAACTCTTACGCTTTGTGATATCGTTCAAAAAGCAGAGGACTGCCGGCTGTCCGTGCCAGCCGATGGCGACGCCATGGGCATCAAACCAGCGAATCTGCTTGTCGTCTGACAT
>CAZVSL010000095.1:13043-14345 GCA_964629935.1 uncultured Calditrichaceae bacterium
TGACATGATGCGAAAAGTCTCGATATGGGAATCATCATCTGTAGTCAAAATGCTCAGAAAGAGATTGGCAACGTATTGTTTGTCTTCAGGATATACCAGATTTGCAAACGGGCGCCGTTTTAATTTATCTTCAGAAATGCCCGTAATTTCCATTGCTCTGAAATTGCAGAAATCAACTGTCCCGTCGCGGACGACAAGAATTGCTTCATCAGCGTTCTGCACTACCAATCGATAGATCGCATCAGACTCGCGTGTTTTCATCTCTGCGTGCAGGCGCTCCAGTTCAGCGGCGGCTCGCACGCCGAATATCTTCAGGACCGAGTAGACAAATTCTGTGCGCTTGAGCGGGCTGGTGTCCATAATCGCGACCAGCCCCATAACCCGGTTTTGTGAATCAAACAATGGCAACCCGACATAACTTTCGATCTTCAATTCTTCCAAAATCGAATCCTTTGGAAATCGCGCTTGCACGTCCCGTTCATAGATACACTGCATGCCGTTCACTACCTGCTCACAGGGCGTGCCCTTCAGATCATATTCGAGATTCTGCATGGTGCTGCCGCGGCCATGTATTGCCATGGTGCGAATGCGGTCACGATTTTCTCCGGTTAACACCCCTACCATTGCAAAATTCACTTGCAACGTCTTGCCAAGATACCGAGTTAAAGATTCGAAAAATTGCTCGCCCGTGAAAGCGGCAACGCCTTCAGAGATATTTCGCACCACCTCATCTGATTGCTTTCGCTCTGTGACATCCAGCCCGATGCCCCAGCAATCCCAGCCTGAAATCGGAAACCGGCGCGCCATGCTGGACCATGCGACTGTTTTGATACATCCGTCTTTTGTCTTCAGTGACCATTCATGATCAAACCGGTCCGGCCCTTGCGCCATCGGCAGAGCAGCCTGCGACTTACGGAATTCTTTGTAAGGACAGAGTTCTTGCCAAAGCTCAGGGCTCTGCCTTACCTCTTCAAAGGCATAGCCGGTGACGAATTCACACTCGCGATTCCAAAGAACTAGCTTGCCAGCCTTATCGAAAACAACAACCATTACTGGCATGTTATGCACGATTTTCTGCAGCCGGCGCTCACGTTTCTTGAGGGTTTCAACCGCTTTTCTGTTCTTGTCTTGCACGCATGCATCTTCTATCGCTATCGCAAGGTAATCGGCGACTTCACTCAAAGCATCACACTCGTGATCGCTCCAACTTCGCTCATGCGCGTCAAACAAGCTGAGGACGCCGTGCATAGCATCCTTGCCGCTCACCGGGATTTGCAGAGCGGCCGTCATCTTTAAATCAGG
>CAZVSL010000096.1:0-4360 GCA_964629935.1 uncultured Calditrichaceae bacterium
CGGCGCCCGCGTTTCAAGCGCAGGGGCGGAAAAGGACTTTGTCGGCCAATCGGGCCGTGATTAGAGTTAATGTACTTCTTTACCGAAGTAATATCAAGCGAAAACAATCTAAACCACGGAGCAACCATGATGGACTATTTGAAAAACGTACTCATTCTTCTTCTCGGCTTTGTGTTGAGCGTTAGTGTCCTGAGCCCGGCCCAGGCTCAAGACGTCGACGTTCTGGTGACGCCGGAAGAGGCAGAAATCGAACCCGGCGAAGGTCTGCAACTGGAGGTCTTTGCTTTTTCCATGCAAAATGACGGACGCAATCCCGTCGACGTTGAGGATATGACCTGGACGATAAGCCCGGACTCACTCGGTGAAATTACCGAAGATGGCTTTTTTATCGCCGGCCGCAACGTCGGTGTGGTTGTGGTCAAAGTCGCTATCAATATTCGTGGCCGCACCATCGTCAAAGAAGTCGTGATTCGTATTGGCAAGCTGCCGAAACCACGCATCCGGCTCGAGGTCATTCCAAATCAGGCGATTGTGCCCGGCGGCGAGGAACAGAAGTTTGAGGTTGTGCTTTTCACCCCGGATGGCGAAAGACCCGTGCCGCCCGATATTGTGAGATGGGAAGTCAGGCCGGAGAGACTCGGTAAGATAGACGCCGACGGCGTTTTTACTGCCGCCGATAATGATCAATTCATTCACGGCAGAGTTGTCGCGCATGTAGAAACCGATGGCCTGCGTCTTCGCGCGGCAGCAAAGGTGTGGGTAAGCCCACCACCGACAGCCGCCATCGCCGGTAACATCACCGATGATGCGGACGGCTCGCCTTTGCAGGATGCAGTCATCAAGGCCGTTCGGCTCGGTCGGGTGCCGTGGATTAAGCGCACCCAGAGTGATGCGAACGGCGATTACCTCCTGGCCAACCTTATCCCCGGGGTGTATGTCGTGCAGGCTAAAGCAAAAGGCTTTATCGCTGAATTCTATGACGATACGCGCAACTACCTCGAGGCCACGCCTTTGAATCTCGCCGAGAACGACACAGCATCTGGCATTGATTTTGGCCTGAGCGAGGGCGGCAAGATCACTGGTACGGTGATCGCGGACAGCGACAGCCTGCCTCTTTCCGGCGCCCATGTCGTTGCTTTCCTGGTTGTCAAACCGCGCTTTGCCAGGCACGTTCTGACCGATGATGATGGTTCTTATACCGTGGATGCGCTACCAACAGGCAGCTATGCCGTGCGCGCTAACAAGCCCGGCTACAAAGGCGAGTTTTATGACGACGCCGCCGAGTTCAACGATGCTCAGTTTGTCGATATTGTGGAACCTGAAACCGAAGAAGGCATCGATTTCGCCCTGGCGACAGCGAGCGCCATTTCAGGCCTGGTCACGGACGCTGCAAGCGGCGAACCGATAGCCGGCGCGCACATCAAAGTCTGGCCGGCTGCCAACAGTACGCTCGCCCGGCGTCACCTCGCACGCGAAACCAGAACCAACGAAGATGGCGAATACATTGTGCAGTTGCGGCCGGGTTCCTATCTGGTTTATGCTGCTGCAGCAGGCTATAATGCTGAGTTTTTCGATGACGCCAGCGAGCGCGTGTCAGCGACGCCGGTTGCGGTAGCTGCAGATTCGCACTCCGCGAATATCGATTTTGACCTGGTGCAGCGCGGCTCCATCTCCGGCGTCGTCACCGATCAGCAGACCGGTGAGCCGATTGCCGACGCACTGGTCGAAGCGTTCAAAGAAAACAGGCGCATCGCTGTGGCGCTGGACAATACCGGATTTCGGGCCAGGACCGATTCGCTCGGCAACTACACCATCGAGAATGTGCCGTCCGGCAACTATCTGGTTGTCGCAAATGCCAGAGAATATTTGCCTGAATTCTATAAAGAAGCAAGCACGAAAGCAGACGCTGACATCGTGGAAGTGGATGACAGCACAGCGGTCGTGGGTATCGACTTTACGCTGGAACAGGGCGGCAGCATTTCCGGCCTGATTGCAACCGAAGCGGATTCTCTGCCAATCGCCGGCGCCCTGGTCAAGGTCATTCATACAGAATCCGGTCGTGGTATTCGTACCTTTACCAACGAGGCCGGCGAATACAAAGTCGGCGGCTTGCGCACCGGAGAGTACATCGTCAGGGTCGTGGCCGCTGGTTTCATACCGGAGTTTTACGACAATGCGCATCATCGCCGCAATGCCATACCTGTTGAGGTCGTGGCGCCGGAAGAGACCGCTGGTATCGATGTTTATCTCGAGCGCCATATCGACCGGCGTGGTACCATAGCTGGCCGCGTCTTCTCCGATGAAGACGAATCGCCTCTGTTTGGCGCAGCCGTCATTGCCGTGTCTCCCGGTCGGCGCGTCCCGCATGTAGCGTTCACCGGACCCGATGGCAACTACCGGCTGACAGATTTGCCGGCTGGCAACTACTATGTCTTTGCTGCGGCAGAGGGATTTATCGGCGAGTTCTACAAGGATGCCCGCCGGTTCCGCAATGCTGATCCCGTTCGCGTCCGCGACGGGCAGGTGAGCGACGGCATCGATTTTGGTCTGCAGCCTGCGGAGCAGCGCGGTATCTATGCTATCCGCGGCCGCATTCAGACCAAAACCGACGGCGCACCCGTTGAAGGCGTTCTGGTGCATGCAACGCTGGAGAACGAAGTCCAGGTGAACGCCGTGACGGATGCGGATGGTTCGTATCTGCTTTCCGGTCTGCCTGCCGGCGAATACAAGGTGGAAGCGACCGGCGCTGGTTATGAAGACGCCTACTTTGGCGGATCGGATGAAACCACTGCTTCAACTGTCGCTGTCGGCGAGGGCCAGGATGCCGAGGATGTCGATCTCGAAATGAGCATCGATAACATCACGTCGGTGGATTCTGATGACCTGAGCGTTCTGCCGCAGCAGTTTGACCTGCAGCAAAACTATCCGAATCCGTTTAACCCGGAAACAACCATCAAGTATCAACTGTCGCAGAGCGGAGAAGTGACCCTGAAGGTCTTCAACGTTCTGGGCCAGCAGGTGCGGACGCTCGTAAGCAAGCCGCAACAAGCCGGCAGCTATACCGTGACCTGGGATGGCAGGGATGACTTCGGTCGCCCCGTGGCCTCCGGCATCTACATCTATCGCATCAAGGCCGGCGACCAGTTCAGAATGTCCAAACGGATGCTGCTTTTGAAGTAGCGAGTTCGGTAAAATTCCCGGAGGCCGTCCTGGCCTCCGGGGATGGTTTTTAGCCCGGAGGAACCCATGCAACCAAGACCATTGACCACATTTCTTCTGACATTGCTTGCCATTATGATATGTTTTGCTTCATCGTCATTCAGCGCGCAATCCATGACGCCGCGCCGGCATTTTGGAATGAGACCGGAACGATTTGCGCAGGAGTTGCAGCTCAGCGAAGCGCAACTGGCAGAAATCCGAAACGTGCAGTCGGAGACAGAAAAACAAGTGGTTACACTGCGAGCCAAAACCCAGCTTGCAGAAATCGATCTTAGAAATCTGATGCGCGACAAAGAAGTTGACGAAAGCGCTGTGCTCGCCAAAGTGAGCGAGATCGGCAGCTTGAAGACTGAAATCCGCCTGCAAAAAGTACAGGCCAAGTTGGCAATCAACAAGCTATTGACGCAGGAACAGCGGCAGCAGCTACAGGAGCTTGAACGCCAACGCCGGAAACGACCAGCGCGCAGACGCCAAAGAGATGGCCATCCAAGAGGTAGTTTCAACTTCGAACAAGAATATCGTCAGCCTGATAGTGCAGGTGATCAGGGCCAGACAAAAATCGAAAAACTGGAAATATAAGCAAACATCTCGCTTCTGCCTGTCTGGCTAGTTGACAGCGAGAATGGTGACATGATCGCATGACCATCGGCAGCGACAACCGCAGTTTCACGATCACGGGATTGGTTTTGATGGTATTGGCCGCCAACCAGTTTGTACAGGAGGGGAACCGACTGTTGGCTCAGCCTGCCGCTCCCACCTATACGGCCGCTGCGTCTGATTCCGTCGATGAAGCCTCCTGGAGTGATGAAACGTATTATCGCATAAATCTGATCAGACTGAAGCGATACATTACGGAAAACCGCGAAGCCGTAGCTGATCCGGTGCTGAGCCAGGAGATAACCAGCCTGCTCAAGGAAGCCGGCGTTTTTGTGCAGGACGGCGATTACTATCTGGCGAATGTCTGGCTTGAGACAATTTGGGGTTTGCTTCTGCCGGAGCAGCAAGATGAGATTTTCGACCTCGAAGGCGGTTCTGCTTCTGAAGGTGGCATCACGCCACCGCGTATCACCTATGTCTCTCCGAAGTTCGAGTTGACCAAGAAGGTCATGACGGGCGCGGACCTGTGGCGGCAAAGTTTCAA
>CAZVSL010000096.1:4384-14172 GCA_964629935.1 uncultured Calditrichaceae bacterium
CGCGACAGCACGATTCTGGAAGGAAACGGCAATCCATTTACCGGCATCCGGCTGGACGCTGACTATCAAATAGGCCGGCGCGCTCAACTTCAAGGCGCCGGGTTCTTCAAATACAGCAGGGATTATCTTTCCGGCGAGGCCTCGCTTCGTTATGAAGGCTACGCTGCTGCGCACTCTCGCCTGCTGCTCGAAAACCGTTTTGAGGGCACGTCTTTTTACAATGACTTCGACCTGAAATACTGGCAAAATCAATCGGCGCTGGCATTTGAGCAAGGCTTCGGAGCCTTTGCATTGGAGATTGATGACGAATTCCGCATCCGCCGATATGCCACTGTTGACAGCACTTACCCGAACTACTTCCAGAATAGCGTCGGCGGCGCTGCCCGGCTCAATCTGTCGCTCGGTTCTTATCTCAGCCTGGGCTACCACAATCTGCAGCGCTGGCATCCTGATTTTGATGTGAATGATTATGGTGAGCATCAAATTCGGGCCTCGTGGTCGCAGGCGCTCGGCGAGCTCTCCAGTCTTAGCCTCGAAAATGAAGTGCGGGTGCGAGATTATAAGAATGTCACGCGCGAGCATTTTTTTCAGGATTTTTGGGAAACCTACTTTGTGGGCGATCTAACGGTTGGCGTCACGGATGCTATTGGAACTCGTGTTAGCGGCGTTTTTTCGAAACGCGACTATCAGTTTCATTCGGCGACCAGCCTGCCGGATGACTCATACTGGCAAGTTGAGCCTGAGCTCTTTTTTAATATCGGCGAGAAATGGAAGCTCGGCGCCGGCTGGCATTATGGCGAACAAAGACACGAGAGCGCCTCTGCGGCCGACTCACCCGTTTCTGCTGACGCCGCCTCAGTGGCGAGCATTACGTTCGAGGACTACCGTGAATATGGACCTATCATCACAATTGATTTCTTTGAATTGAACGGCATCCTGTTCAGCCTGCGACAGTCGTTTCTCCTGCGTCGATATCCGAATACACCAACGCAGAACGTGGATCAATTCAACCTCTATACCGACAGGAATTCTAACTCGGTTTTGCTGTTTCTTACCTGGCCTATAACCAGCAGATGGGAGCTAAACGTTCTGGCAAACCTGGATGACGATCGCAGCCAAAAAGACAGCAGCGGAGACTCACAAAACACTTTGCTTGACGTTGAGATTTCATATTCGTTTTGATGCCAGGCGCCATTCATCGCCGCCCTAATATTCAGCAGGCAGTTTTTTTTGTACACATGTCGATTTGATGAAACCTGGATTTGGTTCCTGCGTTCATCTAAAAAGAACCATTGAACCATTTGGTTACTCTTTCCTCCTCCAAAGAAGGCCCCCGTAGAGCTACACGATAACCGGGGGCCTTCTTACGTTTGCCTCCTTGCATTATGTTCAATCTGTGAGAATCCCTTCATGCGAATCCCTGATTTCGATATGCTTGAGAATTTTTGTTGACAAAAGATGTAACTTTGATTACTTTGGCGCAACAAATTCCCCGCTGTACCTCTGGACACACATAATTCCATCACATTAGACAGGGATAGGTAGACTATGGACCTGAAGGTTGTGGATCACAAGTTGGAGGGCGTCGACTATGTCGAATCTTCCAACCACGGTGGCAGTCTCACCCCCGATTCAATTATCATTCATTACACGGCTGGCAGGGACGCGCCATCCGCGATTCGCACGCTGACCAATCCAAAGGTGAAAGCATCCGCCCATCTTGTTGTCGGGCGCGATGGTTCCATTACGCAGCTCGTCCCATTTAACGTAATCGCGTGGCATGCTGGCAAAAGTGTGTTTGGCGGCCGCACCGGTTTCAATCAATACTCCATCGGCATCGAGATTGACAACGCCGGTTTGTTGACCAAACAAGGCGCAGGATATGTGGCCTGGTTCGGTCGCGTTTATCAGGAAAGTGAAGTCATGCGCGCCGTGCATCGCAATGAAACTGTACCGCGCTACTGGCATCGCTATACAGAGGAGCAGATCGCCCTGGTTGAGGATATCTGCACAGCGCTGATCAAGGAATATGATATTGATCAGATCCTGGGCCACGAGGAGATCTCACCGGGCCGCAAGATCGATCCCGGTCCGGCTTTCCCGCTCGACAAGTTCAGACAGAAACTGCTGCAAGGCCATCGTGATGATAGCAGTGGCGAGCCACTCGAATTCCCGCTCAAAGGTATCATCAGTGCTGGCAAACTAAACATTCGTTCCGGCCCGACAACCACAGCCGAGAAAGTGGCCCAACCGCTGCTACAGGGTTCTGAAGTTACCATCAAGGACCGCTCGAAGGATTGGTACCATGTCAGCGCTCAGATCGAAGGCTGGGTGTCGGCACATTTTGTGGACTTGAAAGATTAATCCGGGAAGAATTATGAAGAAATTCATTTACGCCATACTGGTCGTGGTTGCGCTCGGGGCTTTGGTCTTTCTATCGAGCCAGGGTGTGATTCCCGGCTGGCAAGTTTTGACCATGCTTGGCGCTGCTATTGCGGCGCCATTCAAGCTTCTCATGAATCTGTTCGGCGATAAGGAAGCTGAAATCCGGGCCAAACACGAAAAGATACGACAGCAGGAAGCCGCGTTTCAAGAGAGCCTCGATAAGGAGATTGAAGAGCGCAAGCAGAAAATCGAACGTTTGAACCTTGAAGTCGCCAGTCTCGACAGCAAAATCGACGCCCTGAAGAAAAAGCGTGAGATGGTTGACGAAGAGGTGGAAAATATGAATGTCGCGCAGTTACAAGTGGAGGGGCGCCGGTTGTTCGGACCGTGAGGTTCCGGCTCCTCGAGGAGATATGAACAGGATGAAATCGCTTTCCCTATTTGCTTTTCTGGCGTTTTTTGTTGCAGCCGGAGTGTGGGCTTTTGGCAGCTCTGAACGTCGTAGCGTGGTACAGCCCGAAGAGAGTTATACCAATGATGACAAAACACCCGTCTACCTTCTGCTGAAGCTCGAGCCCGGTGAAACATACAAGAACGATTCCGGGCATGATGTGTTGGTTGTGGAACAGGCCGATGTGGTGAGCTATCAGATCAGCGCCAGAGTTCGGCAGCATGAGCAGGCAATCAGCAAGAAGTACGATGAAATAGAAAGTCTCGAGCATAATATTTTGACCAATAAGCTGGATGCGGAGCTTGAGCTGAATCAGCGCGAAAAAGAGCTAATTGAGCAGAGCAAAAACGGCTCGAACCGAGATTAACGGAGCATTCATGAAGATATTCTTCACAATTGTGATCACACTTGCGCTGTCGATGGCTGCGTTTGCGCAGGCGCCTGATTCCGGCTTTCCGCTGCCCATCGAGGGCGGCCGCACTTTTGAGGTGCCGCGAGGCTTTGATTATGTCTGGCTGCTGACGCACAGTCAGTACAAAGAAGCGGTCAAACAGGGGAGAAAGCTTGAGCTGGCCGACAGCATCAATGTGCTGCTTGAGCTCAGGAACGAAAAGCTGCAGGAAGTGATCGCGGAAAAGGATAGCATTATCACGCTTTCACAACGAGGTTACCATCACTACCGCGACCTGTGGCAACAGACAGATCGCCAACTTGAAGAGGCAGAAATCAAGGCTGCCAAACGCTGGCGATTCGCAGTTGTCGGTTTCATGGTTGGAGCAGGTGCAGCAGCTTTAACAGGTGCGGCGCTTGCTGTCATTGCAGATTGAACAATTGACTGGTACAAAGCAATAGAACGTGACTTTACGGAGGGAGATCAATTCATGTCTCTGAGCACTTTTCTTCAAGAAGCTGGGTCAAATCCTGAATCACAAAGCATTTTGACGAAGGTTATCGAGGAGTTCACTGCGGATACGGTAATTTTCATTATCGTTGGCGGTCTCGTTCTGCTGTGGTTGAGCAGCGTCGGTTTTTTTCTGTACAAAATGATCCGCAAGTATCCTCTGGGTGACTGGGATGAAAACAATAAAAATCCCTATGAGAATGAAACCCTGGCCATGCCGCGCGGCACATTCCGCGGCATTCTGACGATGTCTCTGCTTGTCATCGTTCTGATTCTGGAGGTCGTGAGCCTGAAAATGCCGCTCATCGAGTTGCCCGACGGCACGCTGATTTCCCTTGAAGATAAGATCGACCAACTCATGATCGCATTTCAGATGATGCTGGCGTTCTATTTTGGCAGCAAGGTCATGCATCATGTCACTGCGGCAGATGCGCGCAAGACAAAGGAGATTGCCCAGGCCAGCGCTGCTGTTAGCAAGCAACCAACGCAGACGGCAGAATTCGAAGAATCCGGCTCTGTCGGATAGACACAGAATATGAATCCAGGCGACAAGCTGTAAATGAGGATACCCAAAGTAAGTTTCACGCCGGCTGATCGGTCCAAAATCACCTTGTTTGCCAACAAGGGCGAGGCCATTGTCTTTTGGATCAGTGTTGCCGGTCTTATTTTTTTGGCGATCATCGTCACGTTCAGATACTTCACTGTCAGCAGCATGCGTGACGCGAGAAGTGCTTTGCTTGAAAGACAAATCCAACTGCAGATGCAGGTAGAAGAGCTGCAGAAGCAAAACGATATCTTCCGGAACAAATTGCAGGAGTTGCAGATGCAGTTGCAACGGTTAGAGCAGCAGAACCAAAACTTGCAGAATGAACTGAAAAACCAGTCTGCAGCAACCGTCAGGACTCCTGAACGGCCCCGGACCTCAAACGTCAGATTGCCCGACCCCTCTGCTCAGGTCAGGCAGATTTTTAATGTCCGGCCTTCCACATCCCGAACAGCAACCAAATAGCTTCACGCCGTTGATTACTCCGTTTCGGCGGTTAGCAATCCCATTTCTTCCATTTACAGGTATGTCATTGCTTTTTTTGTAGTAGGATCGTAACTTTTAGTCTGCCGAATGCGGCAGCGCCCTGGCATGACCGGCCGATTTGTGCTGCGGGATCATTTCGACAAGCTATACGTCCGCTTTGATGTCGCAGGCGTTGCCCTGAGCCTGACGCTGGCCGCAAACGAAAATTGAATTGGGTGCGGCTCTTTTGATTCGAGTCCCGAATGTGTGATGAGCCGCGTGAGAAACCGTTGAAACGGTTTCAAGAAGAAGGGCACATCTCATTAACACCGGGCTTAAGCCCGGTGTTAATGAGATGACATCGCCCAGAATAGCCGTTTCAACGGCTTCATCACGCATTTACCGAAGTAGTGCTATGAAGGTTGTATAAGAAATGCTGCAAAAGACAACAATTATCTCGCTGTGCCTGTTGTTTGGTCTGGGCGTTCGTGCGCAGACCCCTGAGGTTAAGTTTGACCACCTTTCTGTCGAGCACGGCCTGTCACAGAGCACGGGCAGCGCCATCATGCAGGACAGCAACGGCTTCATGTGGTTCGGTACGCAGGATGGCTTGAACAAATACGACGGCCTCGTTTTTACTACTTACAGAAATAACCCGGATGATGCCGCCACTATCGCCAACAACAACATCGGTGCGTTGCAGGAGGCGGCAGACGGTACAATTTGGGTTGGTCTGGAAGGGGGTGAGCTGGACCGCTTCGATCCGGGAAGTGAAGTTTTCATGCATTACGGGGATAAGCTCCTGCAGCCTCCGGGAACCAAAGGCAATATGGTTGTCGAGATCTGCAAAGACGCTTCGGATGTCCTATGGTTTGCAACCGCTGCAGGTCTGGCGCAATACCGCGAAGCCACCGATGGGTTCCATTACTTCTTTGTTGATACCGTGAATTCCGAGCAGAATTTCATTTCGGCCATATTGCAGGACGCGCAGCAGCGGTTCTGGGTTGGTACTCGTGCGGGCCGGGTATTCCGTTTTGACAAAGAGTCTGGCCAGTTCAAAGAGCAGCAAGTCGGCGCCGGCTCTGACCTCGGTTTTATTACCGCCATACACCAGGACAGGTCTGACCTGATCTGGATTGTTGCAGAGGGAACGGGCGTGGTGCGCTACGATCCGGAATCCGGCGACACAAAGAGATTCAGCCATGAGCCGGCAGGCCCCCAAACTATAAGCGGCAACAACGTTTCAAGCATCGCGGAGGACCACCAGGGTAACCTCTGGATTGGCACCTATGGCAACGGTCTGAATCGGCTGAATCGCGCAAGCGGCAGAGTGTCACGCTATGCCAACGACGTTTTCGAGCCAAACAGCCTCAGCAACGATTTCGTGTACAGCCTGTTTTGCGACAGGTCGGGTACGCTGTGGATTGGCACGGCTGGCGGCGGCGTCAACAAATATGATCCCGCCAAGACAAAGTTTGCCCACTACAAGAACGATCTGCGCAACCCTGAAGTACTGCGCGGTAACTTCGTGTGGTCGATTTTTGAAGATTCGCGCGGCTACCTGTGGATCGGGACACAGAACGGCGGTTTAAATTTGTTCGATCCGCAACGCAGCATTGCGAAGGTGTTTACCCACGACCCTGAGGATGCAAAGACGCTGTCCGCGAACAGCGTTTTTGCCATCTGCGAGGACTTGAGTGGCAATATCTGGGTTGGGACCTCTGGCAGAGGATTGAACAAATTGGACCGGTCTACCGGCGACATCACCCGCTATTCCGGTAATCCAAGAAACCAACACGGATTGCTCAACAACTCCATCCGTAATTTGCTGGTGGATGATTCTGGTATCATTTGGATCGGAACCATCGGCGGCGGTCTGCACCGCTTCGATCCGGTTGCAGATGAATTCGAATACTATCTCCATGACCCGGATGACGCGACTTCAATTAGCAATAACTCGATTATCGCGCTCTGCGAAGACAGCCGCGGTTTGCTCTGGTTAGGCACAGGCAACGGCTTAAACAAGCTGGACAAGAAGACAGGCAAGTTCACCCGCTATTTTCGCAAATCAGGCGAAGCAGGTACGCTCAGCAACGACTATGTGATGTCCGTTTGTGAGGACCCGGCCGGCAATATCTGGGTGGGAACCTACTACGGATTGAACCGGCTTGAAGTCGAGAGCGGCAAGTTCACGACTTATACGACGCGCCACGGCCTGCCGAACGACGTCATCTACGGAGTACTGGCCGATGATAACGGCCACATCTGGGCCAGCAGCAACCGTGGTTTGTCGCGTTACGATCCGGGGACGGAAACATTCCGCAATTTCGATCCCGATGACGGTTTGCAAAGCTATGAATTCAATTCTGGCGCGTACTTCAAGAATAGCGCAGGTAGGATGTACTTTGGCGGCGTCAATGGCTTCAACGTCTTCCACCCGGACAGCATATATGATGATCCGAACCCACCGCCCCTGGTAATTACAGCCGTGAAACGATTTGACAAAGAAGTTGACTTTGAATCCCCTCGCGAGCCAATTCAGTTTTCCTATGAAGATAACTTCATCACATTCGAGTTTGCTGCGCTGGATTATACCAATCCAGAAAAAAATCAGTATGCTTACAAACTCGAAGGACTACACGACCAGTGGATTTATTGCAAAAACCAGAATTATGCGACCTTCACCAATCTGCCGCATGGGCAGTATACGTTTCAAGTGAAAGGCTCCAATAATGACGGCGTATGGAACGAGACGGGTGCGTCGTTGCGATTCGTGGTGACGCCGCCGTTCTGGCGAAGCTGGTGGTTCCGCTGGCTGTCGGTTGCGCTGGCCCTTGCCGGCAGCATCGCTCTCATCCGGTACTATCATAATAAGCAAAGACAAAGGGCTGAGCTTGATCGCAAGTTCTCTGAATTGAAGCTGCAAGCCCTGCGTGCGCAGATGAATCCACATTTCATTTTCAATACTCTGAATTCGATCCAATACTACATTTCAAACAATGAACAAAAGCACGCGTACCAGTATCTGTCCAAATTCTCGAGGCTCATGCGAAAAATCCTGGACAATTCCGAGAAATCCACGCTGACTATTGCCGAAGAGCTCGAAGCTCTGCAACTGTATCTGGAGCTGGAAGCGCTCCGTTTCGAAGGCAAGTTCACCTACAAACTCGAAGTCGATCCCGGCATCGATGTGCACAACCTGGAGATCCCAACGTTGCTGATTCAGCCATTCGTCGAGAACGCAATTCAGCACGGCTTACGCTACAAGCGTACCAACGGAGCGCTGGACATCAGCCTGCAGCTCGACGGCGACGTGCTCGTCTGTTCGATTCAGGACAACGGCATTGGCATTGAAAAGGCGCGTGAGAAGCGGGCACAAGACGGACAGCACCGGCCTGCCGGATTGAAGGTAACGCAGGAGCGACTCGAAACCATGAACGCGTTGCGCCGAAACGGCCGCAGCGTGGAAATCGTTGATCTTTCGAAAGAAAATGGTAACATGACCGGTACGCGCGTTAAGATAATGATACCACTGGAAACGTGAGCGCCGGCACTCGGAGATATCCAAATACAGGAAAATCAGTCTTATGTTAAGAGCGATCATAATCGATGACGAAGAAAAGGGCAGAAAGCTTTTGCGCAATTTGGTGGCTGAGTACTGCCCAAATGTTGAGGTTCTCGACATGGCAGAATCGGTTGCCGCTGGCGCGCAGGCCATCCGCAAGCATGAGCCCGATATCGTCTTTCTGGACATTGTCATGCCAAATGAAGATGGCTTTGAGCTGCTCAACCGGATCCCTGACTTTCGCGGTGAGATCATATTCACCACCGCCTATGATCAGTACGCCATCCGCGCCATTCGGGTCTGCGCGCTTGATTACCTGCTGAAACCCATCGATGTTGAAGAGCTGCAGGCGGCAGTGGCGCGCGCCGGGGAAAAGATCGTCATGGATGTAGCAGGCAAGGATGTGAACGGCCGTTTGCAGGCGTTGCTGGAGCTCACAAAAAATGACGGGCAGCAACCGGAAAAGATCGGTTTTCCGACCACAAATGGCATCAGATTTTATGACATAGATAAGATCCTTGTCTGCAAAGCCGAAGGCAACTACACCACCGTTTATTTTGGCGGCAACGAGCGGCTGGAGCTGGTTTCAAAAACATTGAAAGAATTTGAAGAGCTGCTCTCAGACTACAATTTTCTGCGCACACACCGTTCCTATCTCGTGAACCTGAATCATCTCAAAGAGTACCGGCGGGTCAATTACGCCACGGACTCAGACGGGGAGGGCGGGTGCGTGGTTGTGGCGAACAATATGAAAGTGCCCGTGTCGCGGGACAAGCGCAAAACCTTGCTCGAGCGCATTTCGCGACCATTTTGATCCAAACGGTGTCGAAAGATATCGATACTGGCGCATCTCTCTTCTTCGCTTTTTTTATTCTTGCTTTTGCCTCTGAAGAATTTTATATACCATATACCGGGCACTGGAGCTATTTCACGCCAGGATGCTCCAGAGTTACCGTTAAATAGGGTTCAGCGCTTTTTCTCCCATTGTCGCACAAACTAAATGAGATGTACCATGGCGCAACGTACAGCTTCCCGGCTTCGTGACCGGAGTCTTGCCTTTGAGCAATCTTTGCTCCAGGCCATGGTGGATGGCTCGCGCGACGCCATATTCCTCAGCGACGAGCAATTACGGTTTGTCATGGTTAACCAGGCCGCGAGTGAGCTTACCGGATATTCTTGCGCCGAGCTTTTGAGGATGCGTATCCCCGACTTGCATGAGCAGCAAGACCTTTCTGCGTTTCTTTCCTACCATCGTGCTATTCTGGCTGGCAATGAAATTGTCTCACAAGCGAAAATCTTGCGCAAGAATGGCGAGAAAGTCGGCGTAGAATTCAACAATCGTTCGATCACCATCGATGGTAAGCTCTATATGCACACCGTCGCCCGCGATATCACTGATAGATGCAGAGCAGAGGCAGCCTTGCACGCGTTAGCAGAAGGAACCGGTTCCGGCAAAAGCGATGAGTTTTTTCGGGTG
>CAZVSL010000097.1:0-14095 GCA_964629935.1 uncultured Calditrichaceae bacterium
GTCACGTTATAGAATGGCACGTTTGGAATTTACCCACACAAGATGACATAGAGCCAATTAAAATCCATTTACCTTTCCGCGCCCTCCGACATTAACTCAAAAGAGTTTTGAATTAAGGACGAAAACAGGAGGCATCACCATGCGCAACCTACTTGTCGTGTTGTTGGCACTGGCCATGATGGTCATCTATTCTGCTTGTGGCAGTAGCCGCAAGCCGGTCGAAGTACCACCTGAAGCTGAAAACGAGATTAAATCCGTTACCCAGGTTTCAGATGAAAAATCGCAAGGCAAAGCGCAGGGAGTTCAGCCGCCGCGCACGATTCAAACGCCAAAACGGGAGCCGCGTGAAAAGCGGTCGATGGAATTAAGTCAGCCTGGCTATCTTGACGCCTCGGCAGGGGGACAGGCCGCGCCCGCTCGGCTGCATTCTTTTTCCGGGCAGACTAATGCTCTTCCCTTTTCAGTGCCCCCGGACTTTGATGCGCCGCCTCAGGACTTCAACACGGAAGAGTACAGCAAGTATGATGACAATCCATTCCTGGCTGTGCCGAACAATCCCCTGTCCACTTTCTCCATCGATGTGGATGCGGCTTCCTACAGCAACGCCCGCCGCATGATCAACGCCGGCCAGATGCCTTACAAGGACGCCGTTCGCATTGAAGAATTCGTCAACTATTTCACTTACGACTATCCCGACCCAACGGGTGAGCACCCGTTTTCCATCACAACCAAAGTTTCGACGGCCCCGTGGAATGCGCAGCATAATCTGGTACACATCGGGTTGCAGGGCAAGAAGCTGGATTATGAGGAGCTGCAACCCAGCAACCTCGTGTTTCTGATCGATGTCTCCGGTTCGATGAAATCGCAGAACAAACTGCCGCTTCTTAAGTCATCTTTCAAGCTTTTGCTCGACAAGCTTTCGGCAGACGACCGCGTAGCCATCGTTACCTACGCTGGTGCAGCCGGACTGGTCTTGCCTTCCACGCCTGCCGATGACAAGGCAACGATTCTGGCTGCAGTCGCCCAACTGGAAGCCGGCGGCTCCACCGCAGGCGGCGCCGGTATCGAGCTGGCCTACAACGTTGCGAAAGACAATCTGGTTCCTGAGGGCAACAATCGTGTGATTCTGGCCACGGACGGCGATTTCAACGTCGGTGTATCCTCGACCTCTGAGCTGGTGCGCATGGTCGAGCAAAGACGCGAACAAGGTATCTTTCTGACTATCTGCGGCTTCGGTATGGGGAACTACAAAGACAACCGCATGGAAAGTCTGAGCAATGCCGGCAACGGCAACTATTTCTACATTGACAGTATTCTGGAAGCGGAGAAAGTCTTCGTCAGGGAGATGCGCGCCACGCTGTTCACCATCGCCAAAGATGTGAAAATCCAAATCGAGTTCAATCCGGCGAAAGTGCAGGCATACCGGCTGCTGGGTTATGAAAACCGCATGCTGCGCAGTGAGGATTTCAACGATGACAAGAAGGATGCCGGCGAGCTCGGCGCCGGACATACAGTAACAGCCCTGTACGAAATCGTCCCGGTTGGCGTGGAAAGCGAGTTTGTCAAAAGCGTAGATGAGCTGAAATATCAGCAAACGCAGCGCAGTAAAAAAGCACAATCCGACGAGCTCATGACCATCAAGCTGCGATACAAACGCCCGCAAGAAGACAGGAGCCGCCTGCTTACGACGGTTTTGCACGACCGCGAAACCAAACTTGGGGATGCCTCTGATAACTTTAAATGGTCGGCGGCCGTGGCTGAATTCGGTATGCTGCTGCGTGACTCGGAATACAAGGCAGACTCAAACTATGAGCAAGTGTTGCAGTTGGCCGGGGAAGCACGCGGCAAAGATGAGAATGGCTATCGGCATGAATTTATTCAGCTTGTGAAGAAGGTCAAGCTGATGGTGGGGAGTGAAGTGACGCAGCGGTAGGGAAGGGCTTCTGCACAAAAAAAGTGTGCGCCGCAACCTACTTGCGTCGCACACTCATCATAATGAACAACCTGTCAATACAAACCTAAGATAAAGAATCCTTCTTCATGATTCCGGGGCCTGTGTTTGGCATGGGTGATTACGGATTAGGCCAGCTACTCCAGATAGTGTTCATGCCAGCCTGGTCTGCTGGATCCGGCGTGATATTCGGGCCGGCATAAACCGGATTCATTACCGCGCTTGGCGGCGGACCGAAGTGACCAACACCCAGGGAGTGACCATTTTCATGCAATGCTACGGTCTGAACATCGATATTCGGCAATGCGAGTTGCCCGCTCGCCCATGGAAATCCTTCCCGTGGCTCACCCGGTGCGCCAAACGTATCATTATAATAGACTTCATTCAAAGCCGTATCTAGATAGTTGTCGCCGTTGATATCAGAGGGTGTGCCATCTGGATTGACAAATATGAATGTCACCGAAAATGCCAGAATTCCATCTCCACCGCCCGGTCCGCCGACTGCCTCAAAATAGCCCCTGGGGTACCAACCCACATTGACGATGTCACCCAGAAAAGGATTTCCGGCAGCAGCTTCATCAGGATTGGTGTCGCCAAAAGGCAAAGCTGTGGGGAAGAATTCATCAAAAATACTGATATCAACCCCGGGATCGTTCCTCTTGACCAGGTCTACTTTCTTGAGAGCTTTTTCGTTGTCCCAGGTAGTCATGGATGCATCAATGTCGGCCTCGGTGGTGGCAGCGGAAACGCCGCTTGCCGTCCCCTGAAAAGTCTGATCCACGATATAAGTGATGTCGTCACCCTGTGCTGCTCTGCGTGGATCATTGGGTACCCAGCGGAAGGGTTGCTGCAGGATTCTGTTGCTCGGCCTGCCCGCACCGATTGTGAAAAACTCAATAGATTCAACTGCCATATTGAGTCCCTGAGCTGCCAGTTGATCATTGATATCATGCATCATCGCTAGCACCTCAGGATCACCAGCCCCCTCACTACCAAGCGTGGTTGTAATTTCAGGTTGATTCAACTCAGGAGAGGTTGGTTCTTCTTTTCCGCACGAGAAGAGCGCATACCCAACAACCAAAAGACATAATAAGAGAATAGAACTCCTTGTCATAATGACCTCCTTGCCAGTTTGCACGGCATTTTAAAGTGGTATGTTGGAACGTTTGTTTGAGAAAAGATCTGCTACGGCGTAAGCAATAGGTCACCTCCTCCGGGGGTTACGCCAGGTTCAGTGAGAAAGCACTTGAGAAAAGAACGGAACAAAAACCCGGGTTGCGGGCCCCAGACAACATGAAGAATGTGACAAAGTTATAAATTTTGTGACCGATTGTCAATAACTATTGCGAGGCTTCTGCTCATGTTACGAAATTTTATTCAACTCATGTAATATAGTGTAAACAGTCGTGAAATGTGACGGAAAAATGGATGGATTGCAGGTGCTGGTGTGATTTGTCCCGAAGACACAAAAAAAGCCCGAAGCGCAATCTTCGCTTCGGGCTGTGTTGGAGGGTTCCGTTACATTGTTACATATATTTCTCAAGACGCGTTGCGATCTGCTGTTTGGGCGCCGCGCCGACCATCTGGTCTACCAGTTGGCCATCCTTAAAGAGAAGCAGAGTCGGGATCGAGCGGATGCCATACTGTGCGGCGACCTGCTGACTTTCATCCACATTCAGCTTGGCAATCTTAGCCCGGCCCGTGAAATCTTCAGCCAGCTCCTCAATCGCCGGTGCAATCATGTGACAGGGGCCACACCAGTCGGCCCAGAAGTCTACGAGTACGGGTTGTTTGCTTTCCAGTACTTCCTGCTTGAAGTTGGCATCGGTGAGTTTGACGGTTGCAGTTGCTTCTGTCATGGTTCATTACTCCCGTTTGTGTATTCTTGTGTTGTCAGAACAAGACTGTCTCATTGTCCTGTAAATCTGTGTTAGCAATACGCAAAAGCTGTGCCGACGTGACAGGTTGGCTCTTGCGCAGTCTGCAACTTATGATTAAACAAAATGTTAAGCTGATGCCACGACATCTTTGCATGATATCTCAAGCCACAAAGAGCCACGATATATCGTGATCAGTACGATATGTCGTAGATCGCCGAGTTTGAATAGAGCTGCTATTCAGGCGTTATTTATTGATTTATGGAACAGTGTGTCAAGCCAGAATTTGCTCGCACCCGGTTATGTTTTTTCTTGATTTTATGCAAGCGTTGTTGCACCTTTGGATTGCTTGGCGCAGAGCGAGCAGGACAACATCGCCTGCCTCGGCCCTGCTTGAACGCGCGATTCGCACTCAGATATCCGTTGCGAACGTTTCTTGTGACAGGACCAGAAATGCTTTATGCGTGATGAAATGGCATTGCGTGCAGAACAAAAGGGCGACGTGACTGTCGTAACTATCGATGACCGCTACATGGATGGCAGTAGTCGTGCTCAGCTAACGGACCTCGTGCAATCTGCCATCGAGAGCGAGCGCAACCGAATTATCCTTGACCTCGGCGGCGTGACCTCGATCAACAGCACGGGCATGGGGATTATCGTCGCCAGCTATGTCAAACTCCGCAACCACGCAGGTGATTTGCGCCTGGCCTGCCTGTCGTCGCGGGTGCTGGAATGCTTTCGCATCAGCATGCTCGACACCGTCTTTCAAATCTATCCAACCACAGAAAAAGCCATTTTGAGCTTTGAGCAAAGCGGCGAAGACACCTGAGTTCAGAAGAAAAGCTCAAAACATTCTGCAAACCTGCCGATACCTCAGTCAAAAAGCGCCAGCCCGACTTATTCATAGGAATTCGGGCTAAGTGAAAAATTCACACATCAGGCATTATATAAGGCTAAGCCTGCAAGATGTCACAAAAACGAGCATTGAAGCGCGTACAACTACGCTGCCGGGTCGATGTAATCGACGCAAACAGGGGTGATACCATCGGGCAGATCATCGACATCCACACGGCGGGGATGTTGGTCATGAGCGAGTTGCCTTTGCACCTCAACAAACAACATAGATTTAAGCTTGTACTTGCTGAAGAGATTGCCGGGGCGCCAGAGATCACCGTTGATGTAGAAAGTGTCTGGACCAGACAGGAGAAGGGCATGGGATTTTACACGACTGGTTTTTCCGTCACTGACATTACAGAAGAAAACCGGCAAGCTATCGAGCAATTGATCGCAGAATACGGCATCAGCAAATAGCGCAGTGATGTTTGGCAGCTCGTTCGCAAGAAGAAAAAACTGGCAACAAAAAGCCGCCGCCAGGCAAGCCGTGGTACCGGAGTATTTTGAAGTATCGCCTTATCACGTTTTGCTCGTATGCGGCAAATGCCGGCATGAATTTCAACGCAATCTCATCCCCAACGTAAACGACCCTATCTTCGTATGCCCCTCCCGGGATTGTCGGGCAAGAAACTGGGTGCCTGTCACCTATAGACTACGCTCTTAATTGCCTGTTTTCACTTGACAAGTCTTTCGTAATTTTCTATCTTTAGCCAATTCTCCCCACGTCGTAACGGTTTACCTGCCGTAAACAAATGGTGCTAAGTTGAAGCCTTGCAAGACAAGATATGGAGGCTGTGATGGATACTTTAGAGGATGTCTACACAAAACGCAAGCTGGGCCCCGCCCTGGACAAAGTCAACCACGAAGTAAGCAAATATTTTAAGTCGCTTTCGCTGGATGAGTTTTTCATCCGCTCCGATAACAAGTGGTCGGCTTATGATACATTGCGGCACCTGACGAAATCTGCTCGCGCTGTAACCTGGGCCATGCGCATGCCACACTTTTTATTGGGCCTGATGTTCGGCGCCTCTGACAAACCGTCGCGTCAATACTTGCAGATCAAGGAGGCTTATCTGAGCCATTTGCAAATGGGGGCTCAGGCTGGTCGCTTTGCTCCGGAGTACAAAGAAATTCCCGCAACACAAGCTGAAGCTGAGGTGATTCGTCGAAAGACAATCCGGCGCTGGCGGCGGACGAGCCGCTCAATGGTGCGCTCATTGCGCGGCTGGACGGACCACCGTCTGGACAAGTATCTGCTGCCACATCCGATACTTGGCAAGTTGAGTGTACGGGAAATGCTTTTGTTTACGCTATACCATAACCTTCATCATGCCAATACGATCAAGAAGCGGGTAGAGGAAATGCGTTCGCGTTTGCGGTGAGCCTGCCGCGGGGAAGGACCGCCTCTGGCCAACCAAAAAGCGCCGTGGGTGACCTCGTCTTTGCAAAGGTAATATAAACAAGAATGTAAAGCAAAACCAATCTGAACAAAAATTCAATTCCCCACCCTGTTTTCACGCCGATGGCCTGAGTTCGGCCTGCCAATTTTATCTTGCTTTTCAAGCCCTAAAGCGTTATATTCGTTAAATTTTTCCGACTCATTTTCAATGTCTGAGTTCAATGTCACGAATCATCGCAATTGCTAACCAAAAGGGTGGTGTGGGGAAGACTACGACCGCGGTAAATCTCTCAGCGTGTTTAGCGGTTGCCGAGCATTCAACCCTGTTGATAGATATCGACCCACAGGCCAATTCTACCAGCGGCCTGGGGATTGAATCGAAAAAACTTGAGAAAAGCATTTACGAAATTCTCATAGAGGGGATGGAGGTCGAGGAAGCAATCCTGAAAACAAATCTGGATTATCTCGATCTGGTGCCTTCTGCCCAGCGCCTGGCAGGCGCCGAGATCGAATTGGTAAATGCCGTAGCTCGTGAGAGGAAATTGAGCGAGGCATTACAAAAGCACAACAGCAATTATTCCTATGTTTTTGTAGATTGTCCGCCCTCACTGGGTCTGCTCACCCTGAATGCTTTGACCGCCGCAGATTCTGTGCTTATACCCATTCAATGCGAATACTATGCTCTGGAAGGATTGGGGCAATTGTTGAACACCATCCGACTGGTGCAGAAGCACCTGAATCCCAATCTTGTTATCGAAGGCGTATTGCTGACCATGTATGACAGCCGCCTGAACCTGTCGCGCCAGGTGGCCGAAGATGTGAAGCGCTATTTTGACGACAAAGTTTTCAATACCATCATCGACCGCAATGTACGGCTGAGCGAAGCGCCGAGCTATGGCAAGCCCATCATCCTGTACGATGCTATCTCAAAAGGTTCGGAAAGCTACATGAACCTCGCCGAGGAACTGCTCAGCAATGGCCGTTAAGCGACTCGGAAAAGGTCTGAATGCGCTTATCCCGGAAATGTCCACGGAGGAGGACATCCAACAGGGCAAGACTCTTGAGCGATTGCGCGAAGTCGAGGTTGCCCGCGTCAAGCCCAACCCGTTTCAACCACGTGAAACCTTTGATCCTATTGCACTCAATGAGTTAAAGCAATCCATCTCTGAAAACGGGGTTATTCAGCCCATCACAGTACGGGAGACGCCCACCGGTTATGAGCTGATCGCCGGTGAAAGACGTTTGCGGGCAGTTTCCGAGCTTGGCCTTCACAGCGTGCCGGCCTATGTGCTGGAGATCACGAGCGATCAGCAGATGATCGAGCTGTCGCTCATCGAGAATATTCAGCGCGAGAACCTCAACCCCATCGATGAGGCCAACGGCTACCAGACCCTGATCACCGAATGCAAGCTCACCCAGGACGATGTTGCCAGACGAGTTGGCAAAGACCGCTCCACAATTACCAATTTCCTGCGCCTGCTCAGATTGCCCAGGCAAATTCAGGAAAGTCTAATCAACGATGAGATCACCCCGGGGCATGCCCGCGCCTTTCTGGCTTTGGAAGAACCGAGCGAGATGCTCACCTTGTGGCAGGAGACGGTGAAGAAGAAATACTCGGTACGGCAGGTTGAGAGCATCATCAGAAAGATGAAATCCCCCACCAAACCGAAGAAAGTACAAAAGGCGGAACCCTCGCCGCTTATTCGTGAAATCGAGGATAAGCTGCGCGGAATTCTTGGCACGCAAGTGCGGATCCATCAGGAAGCCAGAAGCGGTAAAGGCAGAATCGAGATCGAGTTTTATTCTTCAGATGATATAGAACGTATTCTTGAAGTGATGGAGGGGAGTTAGCGCTCACATCGATTTGTAGGGTCATAACTGCCGGTGCGCTTTTTGTTGATCACG
This sequence comes from uncultured Calditrichaceae bacterium, assembly GCA_964629935.1. Lineage (GTDB taxonomy): Bacteria > Zhuqueibacterota > Zhuqueibacteria > Oceanimicrobiales > Oceanimicrobiaceae > CAZVSL01. Next base: position 8,027 of record CAZVSL010000097.1, read on the forward strand.
TAGTCTCTCACGCACTGCAACACATAAGCCGGCAACATTTCGCATGCTTTTGTTCATATTCAACACCTTGTGCTGACGTCTCCTGTGTCATGAGCACCGGCCAAATCAAGCGTTTTCAACCTGAACGCATAAACCTCAGGGGGTGCGCAAATGTCTCCGGAAACACCATTACAAAGGATCAAAGCAGCAAAAGCAAATGCTCACAAAAAGCTCGATCTTGCCGGTTTTGAGCTGACCGAGGCGCCGGAAGAAATCGGTGAGCTCAGCGAATTACGTGAGCTGCGTCTGCAGGCCAACAATCTCACAACCCTGCCGGAGTGCCTCGGGAATTTAACGAAATTGAAAAAACTCGACCTCAGCTCCAATAATCTGGCCTCGCTGCCGGCGCCCGTATTGAAGCTGGTCGATCTGGAGGGCTTGTATCTCCATGCTAACCAGCTCGTCTCCCTGCCGGAAGCCATCGGTCGATTCAGGGAACTGCGCGAGCTCTACCTGCATCGAAACTGTCTTGCCAGCCTGCCCGCCGCGATCGGGAGGTTGGTGAGCCTGCGCGAACTCTCACTGCAGCGCAATGCGCTCACCGCCTTGCCGGCAGAGATTGGCGATCTGGCAAATCTGCGTAAATTGTATCTTGACCAGAACAAGCTCACATCGCTGCCGGCCTCGCTGCTACGCCTGCAAAAACTGCTGCAGCTTTTCCTGCATGAGAACCCCGACCTCGATCTGCCGGCGGAGATATTGGGTCCCACTCATTATGATGTCTACATTGCCGGCGAATCCCCCGCATCGCCGGCTCAAATCCTGGGCTACTATTTTAAAGCTTGTGCTGCGCCGCGCCCTTTGAACGAAGCCAGGCTCCTTGTTCTTGGCTATGGCGGCGCCGGCAAAACCTCTATCATAAATCGATTGGTCAACAATGACTTTGATGCCACCGAAAGCAAGACCCATGGCATCCGAATCGTCGACTGGGAGCTGCTGCTCGATAACGATGAACACGTACGGCTGCATATCTGGGATTTTGGCGGCCAGGAAATCGTGCATGCGACGCACCAATTTTTTATGACCCGGCGCAGTCTGTATCTGGTTGTGCTCAGCGGCCGGCCCGGACGCGAAGACGCCGAAGCAAAATACTGGCTCGACCTGATCGCGAGTTTTGCCAGGAACTCGCCCGTCATAGTCGTGCTCAACAAGATCAATGACCAACCTTTTGTGTTGAATGAGCGCGCGCTCAGGCAGGCTTTCCCCAACGTCCGTGCATTTGTGAAAACAGATTGCGCAGACGGTGAGGGCATTGAAAAACTGCGCCAAACTATCGAGAGCGAGACGCGCCGGCTTGACGGCGTTCGTGATCTCTTTCCCTCCAGTTGGTTTGCTATCAAGGACAAGCTAAGCAAAATGAAAGAGAATTACATACCATTCGAAGCGTATCGGCGAATCTGTGTGAGAAACGGTGAGCCTGATCCACGAGCACAGGAAAGGCTGGCCGAACACTTACATCGCCTGGGAGTTGTCCTGAACTACCGCGACGACCATCGCTTGAAAGATACGCAAATCTTAAATCCACAGTGGGTCACAAATGGCATCTATACCATTCTCAATGCCGAGCAAATCCGAAAAACGAACGGCGAGCTAAGCTCAGACCAAATCGGCGACTTATTGAACCCTCGGGATTATCCGCCGGAATGCCACTTCATCTGGCTTGAGCTCATGCGCAAATTTGAGCTCTGTTTCAAATTTACAGCAGACGATGAGCGCTATCTGATTCCGGAATTGCTCGACAAACAAGAACCGGCTGAAACCGAGGCATTTCGATCCGCTGATTGTCTGAATTTTCAATATCATTACCAAACCTTGCCGGAAGGACTTATCCCGCGCTTTATCGTGCGAACGCACGTACTTAGCGCCGGCCAGCCACGCTGGCGCAGCGGCGTCATCCTGCATTTTGAGCGTAGCCAGGCGCTGATAAAGGCTGATTACAACAATAGGCGTGTGCTCATATCTGTAAAAGGCAGCGAAACCGGCCGCAGTCGGTTGCTGGCGATCATTCGTTCCGATTTCTCAGCGATTCACCATCGCCTGGATTTTGAGCCGCAGGAGATGGTGCCTGTGCCCGGGCATCCCAATTTGTGCGTACCGTACAGGGAATTGCTGGTGATGGAGCAGGAGGGCATCCACAAATTCACCAGAGTCGACGCCGGCCGCGTGCTTCGCCTGAATGTTTCAGAGCTGCTCAATGGCGTTGATTTGAATGAAAAGCGCCAGACATCCTTTTCCGTCGAACCCGAAGAAGAAGGACTGTTTGTTTTTGTCAGTTATTGTCACAAAGACGAGCAGCTTCGCGAAGAGTTCGAAGTCCACCTCAAGCTGTTGGAACGGGATAATCTGATTCAGGCATGGCATTTTCGTGAAATCACTGCTGGCGAAGAATGGCAAAAAGTTACCGACAAACAGCTCGAGCGCGCCCATATCATATTGCTGCTGATCAGTCCGGATTTTCTTGCCTCGGAATTCTGCCAGGCAGAGATGAAACGCGCATTGCAAAGACAGAAAGAAAGCGGTGTGAAAGTGATCCCCATCATTCTGAGAGATGTCAGATGGAAACACAAAGCCATCGGCAAGCTGGAGGCGTTACCCACTGGCGGCACGCCCGTTGTAAAATGGCAGGACCGTGATACTGCCTGGCGGGATGTGGAAGCAGGTATCGCAAAAGTTGCCGAAAGAATGTTGGGTGACTCCCCATAGAATCGTTCGCTGTCATACCCAAACAATTTGTGGTTTCGCAGCACATTTGTCTTGAATTTGTGGTTTGCAGGTATTAGGATTAGACTTGCCAAAATTTGCTTTTGACAAAATTGTCATGTCTGTGAAGAACCTCCAACTTCCACCGATGATCGAAGAGTATCGACAACGACAGCGAAAGGAACCCCCTTGCCCCCGAGATTAACCTCTGCAAAAGCGCTTGACAAATCCACCATACAACTGGAGTTTGAATATGACGTGGGCCAGATTGAGGCTCGCGACATCACTGTGCGGGAACTCGATATTCATGGCCTCCAGGTTAAGGAGAGCCAGGTCGAGGTAAAGACATCTGAGCTGGACATCCGCCGTAACTACATCGTTCATGTGGCAGAACGCGGCAGAATTCCATTGGATATGGGGGCATTGCTTGATCCACTGTATTCTGAAAAGCCTCTCGGCTGTGTTGAAGACAATGGCGACACGATTTTCCGGCTTTTTGCGCCGCGGGCGCATAGCGTCAAACTTGTGATCTTTGAACGCCACAAGGATGAAACCGGTACACACCACCAGATGTCGCGCGACCAGGACGGCGTGTGGGAGATCGCGCTGCCGGGCGCCTATGCCGGCAAATATTATGGCTATCGTGTTTCCGGACCGCGGGACCGCTTTGAGTGTTTTTCGCCCAGAACAACTATCGCCGACCCGTACTCCCGGGCCGTTGCCAGCCGAAACTCCTATCTGCATGAATCAAAAAGTATTATCCTTGATAGACATGACTATGACTGGCAGGGTGATGACTTCGTCTCCAGAGCTGCGCAGGACCTGACCATCTATGAGATGCACGTGCGCGATATGACCATGCATCCTTCAGCACAAGCTGAGGCGCGCGGCACCTACCCGGGCTTGCTCGAGCAGGGCACAAAAGGCGGCCTGAATCATGTGCGGGAGCTTGGCGTTAACGCCGTTGAGCTGCTGCCCTGCCAGGCGTTCGGCAAAATCGAGATCCCGTTCGAGGTGAAAGTCGGGGAGGAGATGAACACCTGGAATCCCTATGCCCGCAATTACTGGGGGTACATGACGTCTTATTTTTTTGCTCCCGAGGCGTACTATGCCAGCGGCGGCAATCTGAAGCCGAACCAGTACATAGGTGTCGAGGGTCAGCAGGTGAACGAATTCAAAGACATGGTCAAAGCATTGCACCAGGCCGGGCTGACTGTGATTCTGGATGTTGTCTACAATCATGTCTCACACTATGATCTGAACCCGTTAAAGTATACGGATAAGCAGTATTATTTTCGCTTGAATTCGAGGCTACGGTTTGTGGATGGCGCCACCGGCTGTGGCAACGAGCTGAAGTCTGAACGACGCATGGCGCGCCGGTTGATCATCGATTCCATTAGACACTGGATGCAGGACTATCACATAGATGGCTTTCGCTTCGATCTGGCGCCGGTGCTGGACTGGGAGACCATCGAGCAAATCCGGGATGAAGCCAGAAAAATCAACCCGGACGTTATCCTGATCGCGGAGCCATGGAGTCTGATAAGCTACGAACCGGGTGGCTTTTCAGACCGGGACTGGATGTCGTGGAACGATCAGTTCCGCAATGGCATCAAGGGCGAGAATCCCTTCGACGGCCATGGGCTCATCTTCGGAACGCATTATCACGGCAATGACCGCGGCGCCATCGAGCGTCTCGTGCGTGGGCCCGTACGTGATTACCACGGCCCGTTTGTGAAACCGGACCATTCGGTTAATTATCTGGAATCACACGATGGCTACACGCTCGGCGATTTTATCCGGCTTGGCACCGGAGAGGCAAGCCCGGATGAACCGGTGGCAGACGTGGATGCACATGCAAAGCTGAGCGTTGTGCAGATGCAACTGAACAAACTGGCTGCTGTCCTGCTGCTGACCAGCCAGGGGGCGACCATGCTGCATGCCGGCCAGGAATGGGCCCGCAGCAAGGTCATCGCGCCAACAGAAGTCGACGACCCGGAAGTCGGTCACCTTGACCACAACTCATATAATAAAGATAACGAAACCAACTGGCTCAATTTCGAGCACAAAGAACTCAACCAGGAGCTGGTTGATTATTACAAAGGCTTGATCCGTCTGCGGGCAAAGCACGTTGCTTTTCGCAGAACGCCGCCAGACCGTGTTCATTTTCTGGCAACCCAGGTGCAATATGTCCTGGCCTATTGGCTAAAGCAAAAGGACTCGGGCGACGCGTTCGATTTCATCGTAATGGTCAATGCCAACCCCGAAGCGGGCGCTGCTTTCGAGTTGCCGCAGGGACGCTGGCTCAAAGTGGTCGATGCCAAACGGGCAGGTACTGAGGTTCTTGGCAATGCTATGCAGGGCCGGATAGAACTGCGCCCCCGCACGGCGCTGGTTCTCAGGTCGGCTTAGAATGGCTTAATTGCGGTATAGGGTATAGGGCTTGCAGTAAGACACCGGGCCTTTTCGCAGAGAGTGCTGCGAAAGGTGGCCCCGACAAGTGTCGGGGTAAAGCGAAAAGGAAATCCGAATCCCCGAAGACTTTCGCCGGAAACACGAAATTCTAAACAAATCCTAAAAACAAAAGCAAAAATGACCAAAACCATAAAAGCCGGGGTTGTTTTGAACATTTGAAAGCGATCCGGATCCGCGCCATATCTCCCATCAGCCGCAGAGATTTTTCCGTTTCGAGTTTGTTTCGAATTTCGATATTCGACATTCGAATTTAAGTGTCCCCTGAGCAACTTTCCGTTCAAAACGATGGACAAAGCCTTTGTCGATGAGGCATTGCCGGCGCCTATTCCGACGCTTCAGCGGGTCCAAAAGACCGCTCGAATAAATCTCGAATGGCCTGCCGCCCGGCGTCTGAGAGATTACGAGTTCCCGTGCCTGAAAAGTTATGGTGAAATACGACCGGTTGATCGAGCACCCACTCATTTTCCTTCCAGGTAAACCAGTGTTTCTTCTCCTGGTCAAATACACTGACCGGCCGGTTGAAGAATTTGGCCAGCTCCACGCCCCATCCGGTGCCGCCTTTGACTGTGTTGTTCGCGAGAATCCACCCGATAGCAAACACGTGGTCGCCGCTGGTGACGATGTGAAAAAGCGACTGCATGATGCGGCGAATTTTCTCCGCCTGATGGTAATTTCGGCCCATGGCGCGGGAAACGATCTCCATACTCACATCGCCTTTCCTGAGCTCCTCTTCGCCAAGCTGAATGATGTTCTTATCACGCGTGACTTTGTGGCCTTTGTAAGAAAAGTTAACTTCCTGGATGCCCCAATGCTCTGCACATTCCCCAAACTCAGCTTCGGCGCCAGCATGTCCCC
>CAZVSL010000098.1:0-14054 GCA_964629935.1 uncultured Calditrichaceae bacterium
TTTCACCTCCGTAAGGAGCGCTCCTACGGAATTGAAAAATCTGCTTCTAAAAGCCATAGGAGGAGGGAGCCTAAGACGGTGATAGCAAAGAATGATGTGCAGCTACCCACGCAAAACCACATAGAGCCAAAAAAAACAGGGAGCGGTGATCGCAAGAAGCGAACTCATGACGCCATTATAGCGAAAAAGCGACTCCATCTTCATGAAGATGGAGTCGCTTTTTGTTAGTCCGGGCTAAGTTAGTTTAGTCAGCAAACACCTCGTTCACATCCCGCACCTTCACTTTCTCCGCCTTGAAATCAAGCTTATAGTCCTGAATGATCTTGTCTTCAGTAAGCAACGCTGCCGGTTTTTCGGACTGATAAGTCATGACGGAGGTCGTGTTGTTGACCAGCCTCTGCTTCAAATCTTCCGCATCTTTGGTGATGAACACGAACTTGATGTTTTTGTCCTGCAGATGTTTCCTTATCACGCGATTCACATCTTCAACTGTGAGTTTCTGCAACGCTTCAGCAATGCTGCGGGTGAATTCGCCCATGTTGTAATAGCGGCTGTCCAGCGCATAGCCAAGCTGGCGGTCCTGCGTTCTGGTCAGAATGTTGACAAACTTGACCAGATAGTTGCGGGTGGCCTCAAAATCTTCTTCGCTCAAGCCTTCGGTGATCAGTTTGTTGAGCTCGTAGATGGCAACGCGTGTGGCAAAATGTGCATTTTCGGCTGTCTCCACCGGTCGGATCCAGACCTGGAAAATTTGTTGCTGCCTGCCAAAATTGGGGTCCGGATGGAACTGAAACATGCCGCGCGGAAAATACTCGATGTAGGCATAATCGCCGTAGTTCATGCCACGTACTTCACGAATGCGCTGGAACAGATAGCTGTTGCTGGACCGATGTTCGCCAAAGTATGAACGCGCCAGCCAGAGCGCTGCGAAGTCCTCATGACTGCGGTTGACTTCAATGGGAAAACCAAAGGAAACGGCGTTGGAGCGTGTGTCTTTTTTGATGATCTCGGCCTCATAACCGCTGATCGGCCCTGGTTCAGGGAGGGTCAGCGTGCTTGCCTCCCCGGCGGGCAATTGATTCAGTTCCTTCTTCACTCTCGCCAGGAACTTGCCTGAGAAACCGCCGGCCAGACCCAGCACCAGATTGGCGCGCGTGAAATGGGTCTGGTAGAAATCTTGCACATCTGCGAGGGTCAGCTTTTCCAGTGTCTCGATGTGGCCAAGATTGAGGTGACCGTACGGATGGTTCTCATAAATGAATTCATACAACACCTCCTTGCCCAGCTCTTCGTCGTTGTTTTCGCGCAAGTTCACTTTGATCGCATTGATAAGGTTGGTCTTAACGCGGCTGAAGTCCGACTCATCCCAGGCCGGATTTAGCAATTGGCCGGATACAATTTCATAGTATGCGTTCAGATTATCCTGATGTGTCGTCCCTGAGAACACGGTCATCTCTTTGTCTACCTGATTGTTGAAGGACGCGGCCATGGGGTAGAGCGCCTTCTGGATTTCCTGATAGCTCATGGCTTTGCTGCCGCCGTCGCTCACCATTGCTGCAGTCAACTGTGCCAGCCCTTCTTTGCCTTCCGGGTCGCTGGCGGCGCCCACGTTAAAGAGTATTCTGAAATTGATGATTGGCGATTCGTTTTGCAGCAAAACCGTGGCGATATCGGCCGCTGTTTCTTGCTCCGCTTCAACAATCTCATCAACAGAGCCGGTGAGGCTTGCGCTTTCCGGCAACGGTTCCTGAGATAACGACACCACAACCAGGCGGCTGTCAGTGAAATACTGATTGGCTTTTTCTCGTACATCCTTTGGCGTGACGGTATCATACAACTCGTACACCCGGTTGATGGTTTCCGGATCGCGTGTTTTGGATACAAACGGTACCAGGGCGCTGGCGATGGCTTCCGAATTGTCCATGCTGTGGGCAAAGGAATATCTGAGATTGGCCTTGATGTCAGCCAACCGTTTGCCGGACACCATATCGGTGCGCAATTCGGCGAAGGTGTTCATGATCTCATCGCGCACGTACCAGGCATCGTCGATCTTCTTGACGCGCGCTGCCACAGTCAACAGGTATGGATCGATGCGGTCCGGAAAATAGCTCCAAAGCTGGTCGACTTTCTGCTCTTTGACCACCAGCTTTTGATAAAGCGGTGAACTGCTGGAAAAGGCGATTTCCGAAATCACATCCATGGTCGCCATATCATTTTCGGTCTCCGAAAACGCCGGGCCGTGAAAAGCCACGGTTATCCAGGGCAGAGTCGGCGTCTTCCATTCAACATGCTCATAAACCGGACCGTCCGGCGCCGGTTCTTCAGGGATATCCGCCTGGTAGTCGCCCGCCTTCCAGTCGCCCCAGTATTTTTCCACCAGAGTGAAGACATGCTCAGGCTGCACATCGCCGGCAACGATGACGACGACTTTCTCCGGCCTGTAATATCGCTGGAAGAATTTGATACTATATTCGTACTGATTCGGCATGTTTTCGATATCTTCCAGAAAGCCCATGGTTGTGTGCTTATAAGTGTGTTTGTCGAAAGCCGCATTCCTTTGCACTTCGATCAGCTTGAGCACAGGGTTGGCTGAGTTTTTGTTATATTCACCCAGGACAGCTTTCGCTTCTGTTTTAAAATCAGAAACAGAATATTTCAGGTTTTGGAAGCGGTCCGCTTCCAGTTCCAGCACTTTCTCCAGATCATCTTTTGAAAATGTGATGTGATAATTTGTCAGGTCGTCACTGGTATAAGCATTCTGGTCAGCGCCCGCATTTTTCAAGTTTTCATTGTACTGCTCGGCGGGATACTTTTCCGTACCCCGGAACATCATGTGTTCAAAAAAGTGCGCAAAGCCGGACTTGCCAGGCTCGACTTCATTGCGTGAGCCGGTTTGTACGGGAATCTGCAGAGCAACAATATTGGGATAGTCAGTGGGGATGACGATGACGCGCAGGCCATTCTGAAGGTCTTTCATCTCATAGTCATAAGGAAAGATCTTGGCGGCGCTTGTGTCGTCGTTAGCCATAACACCTCCAGCTACGATTGAGATTAACATAATACAAAATGACAGGATGAGTTGCATGGGAAGGTTCCTCCGGAAAATTTGGTTAAAGCAAATATCGGGGCAGAATCACGGCCTGGAATGTTCAGGATAGAACATTGTTCGGAACTTGGCGGCCAGGTAGTAAACGTTATCCAGGCGATTTAGTTTCCGCCCGTACGGCCACAGACGGGAGAGCGATATCAAATTACAGCAACAACATAAAGGCTGCTGTTTTAACGACGATGACACTTGCGACAACTAATATTCTTGCGTATCTTAGATAAGACGTTCAAACAGCAGCCATGACGATTAAAACGATTTTTCTCTGTTCGATTGTAGCACTTTTTTGCACACAATGCAACCAAAATCCGGTTGAGCCTGCTCTGGTCCCGGTATTCGACAGCGAGGACTTGCGCCGGCCGCCGGCAGTGGATGACGGCAGTGTGAAGGCGCTGGTGGTGTACTCACAAGATGCTGACGATGATTATCCCTTTCCTTCAGACAAGCTGCGCGAACGCATGTATCTTCGTCTTTCCCAATACTTCGATGTCATGTCATACGGCAAACATGAACTCGTGTTTGAAGAAATAACCGACGGCGGAGACTATTTCAAAGCGCAGTATACTTCGGATGTCTACAAGAGCAAATTCGCAAATGAAGATTTTGCTGACGGTGATTTCGACGGACCTTACGCGATCTACAATAAGGAGATTCTCGAACAGGTCGTTCAGAAGCAGGGTGAGGTAGTTTTCGAGAACATAGACTTGCTAATCATGGTAGCCACCGATGGCGGCCCCGGTTGGTATGTGCAAAGCATCAATGGTCAGGGGTTTGCCCGTCTTGGCTTTGAATGGCGCGTGGCAGATAAACAGTTCACTTCTGAATACGGTGGCATTACCCTGGAGATAGGCTCGGATTTTAGCTCACAATTGTATGATGAAGTGATGCTTTACTGGCTGTTTGCTCACGAATACACCCACTATCTTGGCTACCGCCGTCATCGCCAGAAGAATCTCGGTATCTACTCGCTGATGACCACGGAGCTGTGGACAAATGAGACCATGCGTGGGCTGGCATGCGGTCCTAATCCGCTGGATCCGTTTCTGCTCATGCGCTTCGGCTGGCTTGATCGCCATGATACCACGCGGGTTTTGCCGGTCAGGGTGAACAACGGCTCTGTCCGTATAACGTTGAATCAAATCAGGAGCCACACTGGCCCTGTGCTCGCCAGGATTCCTCTGCCCGGCACGGAAAACCCGGCTTTGTCTCACGAGGGAAACGTCGAAAACTTCTATGTGGCATTTCACCGCCGGGACGCTAATCCATTTGACGCGTGTTACGTGGCTAGCGGCTTGCTCGTCTGGCATGCTGTCAACGAGAGTATTCTGGATATCGAGGCCGGGCAGAGCCAGTCCGGCAAGACCAACCACGATCATCTGGACGAAGGCGAGCACCTCGGAGGCTTGCCGGAGGATTTTTATAACAGCGGTAACCGTCTTGAATTCAGGCCGGACACAAATCCGAACACAAATATCTGGGGGATTTACCATCCTGAATTAAAGAACCATCCTACCGGCATCTCGATCACTGACATTCACGAAGATGGCGACCAGATAAGTTTTACAGTGAGCTTTAGGGAGTAGATTCCCGAAGTAGGTCTGAAAGGCAGGGAAATGACTACTGCGGGGACAATTCAAAAGACCAGTAATAGGGAATTTGAGATTCTTTCAGTCTCTGTTCTGCACGCGGATGATAATGATAGGCCAGCGTCAATGGGAACACTTCCTCGCCGAGGTGTGACCGCACGCGCTCGATGAGTCGGGAAAATCGCGAAACGTCTCTGGCGCCGAATTGAGCTTTGCTTTCGCCGACGACATAGATTTTCTTGCCATTCTTGCGGGCCTCACCATAAATGTTGATTTCATCGAAACGGCTTGGCGAGTAAACGATGTTCTTGCGATAGAGTCGTTTGACCTGTAAACCAAAATCCTTTTCCAGCACCTACCTCAATGCCGGGTAGGATCTGTCCTCCAGTGCGTAGCCCACAGTATTGCTGATACTCCCAACCTCCTTGCTAAGATCATCAACCCGTCGCGTGAGCTTGTAAACCGCCTCTTCCGTTCTTGTCTGAGCCCGGGCCAACTCTTCCAGCCGCTGCTCGGTTCTCTTCTGGGCATGAGCCAACTCTTCCACCTGCTGCTCGGTTCTTTCCTGAGCCTGGGCCAACTCTTCCAGCCGCTGCTCGGTTCTTTTCTGAGCCTGGGCCAACTCTTGAATGGCTTTCCAGACCCGCTGGAAGTGTTCCTCAGTCTTACGGGCGAACTCCGTGAATTCCAATCGGGTGACGCTCGCTTCCCTCTCTTGTTCGATTTCAGCGATCAAATCAAGAAGCACATCTTTCAGAGCGGGATCAAGTTTGTCGAGCCGTCTGCTTAATTTTGCACTAAGAGGCATTTTCTTGCAATCCTTCGTACTGTTGACATCAATACAAGATATTTAATACGCCCGTAAGAAGCAAGCAAGTTCATCATCTCCCGCCTGTGTCTGGTTCTGGAGCGAGAACACAGGTGGGAAATCGTGATTATCTGTTCACAGATTTTTTTTGGCGAACCCAATCTTAGCTAAACAGCTTCTTGATGTCATCCACAGTCAACTGTTTGAACAAGCTTTGATCCGTGGAGATAATATTGGAGACCAGCTCCTTTTTCTGTTCCTGGAGCTGCAGGATTTTTTCCTCGACAGTGCCTTTGGTGATGAGCTTGTATACGAAAACGTGTTTGTCCTGACCGATACGGTGCGTGCGGTCGGTTGCCTGTGACTCAACCGCCGGGTTCCACCATGGGTCGTAGTGGATAACATAGTCGGCAGAGGTAAGGTTCAGGCCGGTGCCGCCTGCCTTCAGGCTGATGAGAAATATTTTACACGTATCATCCTGTTGAAAGCGTGCCACGCAGGCTTCACGATCGCGCGTTCTGCCATCGAGATATGCGTAAGGCGTTTTTCTGGAATCAAGATAACGCCGGATAATGCTGAGCATGCGCACGAATTGTGAGAATACCAGCACCTTGTGGCCTTCCGCCGTGATCTCATCCAGGTACTCGATTAACGTGTCATATTTGCCGACCGAACCAGCAAAGACATCCTCAACGAGGATGGGATGGCAGGCGATCTGGCGTAATCTGGTCAGACCCTCCAATACGTTCATGCGCGTCTTGTCCAGGCCGACATCCGAAATTTGAGACAGGAGGGCGGCGCGGTAATAATCGCGCCACTTGTTGTAGATTTTCTTCTGTGCCGGCTCCATTTCCGTCAGAATGATATTTTCAACCTTCGGAGGCAGCTCGGTTGCAACTTTGTCCTTTGTGCGGCGCAAGATGAAGGGATAGACGGTCTTGCGCAGCAGCGTCGCCGTCTGCTCATCCTGCTGCTTTTCAATGGGTTTGGCAAACGCGTTCTTAAAGTAGTTCAGGCTGCCAAGCAGCCCCGGATTAAGAAATGAGAAAAGCGACCAGAGCTCGATGGTGTTGTTCTCAATCGGCGTTCCGGTCAGAGCAAGCCGGCGCCGGGCTCGCAGTAGCTTTGTTGCCTTTGCCGTCTGCGACAGGGGGTTCTTGATATATTGTGATTCATCCAGAATGACATAGTTAAACTCGACGTCCTTCAGAAAGACAATGTCCTGACGCAAGGTGCCATAGCTGGTTAGCACAACATCATAATCATCATAATTGACTTCAAGCCGCTGCCGCTCCGTTCCGGTCTGTCTTAATGCCCGCAAATCGGGTGCAAAGCGCTTGATCTCATTCATCCAGTTAAACACAACGGATGTGGGACACACGATCAGGCTGGGCGCCTCATTGCCATTTGCCTTTTCGGCCAGCAAAAGCGACAGGGCCTGAATGGTCTTTCCCAGCCCCATGTCGTCAGCGAGGCAGCCGCCGAAACCGTATTCTTTTAGAAAGTGCAGCCAATTATAGCCCTCATATTGGTAGGGCCGAAGCTCTCCCTTCAGGGCTTCGGGCAGCGCTTGCTTTTCGATGCCGTTGAAATTTGTCAGGCGCTCGAGTTTTTCGCGATAGCCATGGTCAGAGTCGTAACTGGCCTGAGCAAACAACTCATCGATGAGTGTGATGTGGAAATGAGATAATCGAACGCGATTCTCTTCATGTTCGCCCAGGCTGACAGCGTGACCGAACCGGTCCAGCCACTCCTCCGGCAATGCCGCCACGCTGCCATCGGCAAGTTTCACGTACTTGCTTTTCTTTTTAAGCGCTTTCTTGACCTCTTTCAGGGACAGCAGAATGCCATCGATGTCGATTTCGATGTTCAGATCGAACCAATCGATACCGCTCTTGACATTGACGTTGACACGTGGTGCGGAACGGTTAACTTTGAATTTCTGCAGATTTTCCTCACCATAGATCGCAAAGCCCTCCTGCAGCAGCTTCGGGACGTCCTCGAACATCCATTCGAACGCCTGATTCTTTAAGGTTTGGATAACACCACCGGCCGTGCGTTTCAGCCGGGTTGCGAGCAAGCGGTCGATCGCCTTCTCTTCTGCCGCAAAATCCCGCTTTGCTTTAACATAAACAGAATAGTCATCGCTCATCGCCCATGCAACGGGCCGGTCGAGGTCAGCGTCGACTTCGACGGCGCCGTAGGCGAACCTGGGCTGAACGGCAATGCCGTCATCCACTTCAACCAGATATAGCCGGCTCTCAGTGATCTCCGTTGCAGTCTCTGTTGTTACGCCCTCGGGGAAACGGAACGCTTCCATGAGCTCGGGTTTTGCCGCCAGTGACGCAAAAAAATTGGGCAATTGTTCCTGTGCGATCAATACCTGATAGTTCTTCTGCGCAAACGGCAGGAGCGTGTCCGCCTGTAGCTTTCCGGCGGTCTTGACCAGCTTGCCGTCGATGAGCAGCCAAATCGGTTCGGCGGTGAGCAGGGTGAAGTTGGCCTGCAGGGGCGCTTCGCCATCATCAAGGATCAAAAATGGAGAAAAGCGAAAGCGATTATCCCATGGCTGCAGCCGAAACTCTATGCGACCCTGCGTTTCCCTGAAGTCAAGCGGTATATCTTTCTGACCGTTTTGTAAGAACACCGGTTTGTTTTGCAACAGGTCAAAAAGAACGCCTGCTGCAGCGCCGTAGTTGAAATCGTATCGTGTGCTGCGAATGGTGTAGTAGTAATTATAGGAATCGGATAGCCGCCATTTTTCCAGATAGCTCAGGGCCAGCTTATCTTCTCTTTCACCAACGACCCATGGCTTGTGAAAATCAGTTGACGAGATGGATTGTGGCTTGCCCCAGGTGCCGTCTTTGCGGTACTTTTGCTTCTGCGGCTGCAGCAGCCAGCGGTCACGCTCGAGACGCAGTTCATAGCGCAGCCGCCAGCGGTCGACGCCACGCGTGTCCGGATGGGTTTCGCCGATCTGAGAAAAATATCGTTGCCATGATGGCGTGGCTACTTGCGGATGAAAAAGCTCCGCCTGACTGTTCTGCCGAACCTCCAGGGCCTTGAGCAGGGCAGCAGCCAAATGCTTACACGCGCCGTCATACGGACAGGAGCAATAGTAGCTCAGGCGTTCGCCCTTTTCTACGACTTGCACGAAATAGCGCTCTCCGCCCCGGACCTCTGCTTCAAGGTAGTCCTCGCCAAGTTCCTGGATTTCAACCAGATCGAGGATGTAATAGCGCTCACCGCGCACATATATTTTGGAAGGAAAGAGATTTTTGATATAGTCTTTGGTTAAGTGCATCGTTGCTTAAGACCCCATTTTGGATGACCCGAAAGTTAAATAATATCTTGCCGAGACGCAAGCGAAAAGGGGAATAATGGCAAGGAATTTGGGCAACTGCTTTTCGGTTTTGAGAAGTTGCTTTTCAGTTTGAAAACAGACAGGCATGCGTCTCAAACTTGTCAAGTCCATAGTTGACTGTTTTATATAGCTTTAATATGTGGTTGAGAAAGTGGCATGCTATTTGATTTATAAGTCAAACGTATAGAGTATTTATAAAACAAAGTAGGCTTGTGTCAAACCATTTCATAAAGCGATGATAAACAGAGTTATCATACAGATGTTGTGTGTGGCAATTATTATGATTTTCGTGTTCGGTTCCCTGCACGCCGGCCAGCCGTCCAGAGTTGAAGATGCCGAACCATTGGAAAAGCACGTGTGGGAGGTTGAGATGGGATTTGAACTGCACCGACAGCTACCGGAACGCCATTTGGATTTCCCGGTTGCGCTTGCTTTTGCGACCCACGATTTCCTGGAAATCGGAATAGGATCTGGCGCTCATCTGCACGATGAGATCGGTGCGCCAGCGGGCGGGATTGAACCAACAGCGGTTCGCGGGATCATGGATCTGGAAATCGTGGCCAAATGGCTGTTCATAAGCGCTGAGCACTATGGCATAGCGCTGGTGCCCGCAATTGTGTTGCCGACTGCAAGCAAGTCAAAAAAATTAAGTTGTGGCCGGGCGGAGTTCGGGCTAACTGTTGCCACCACGTACAAATCTCAACAACTCAGTTGGGATCTCAATTTGGCTTATGTGTTGCCAGGCTCTTCTTTGCAGCCGGCAACAGCCTTGCGCTACGCTCTGAATCCGGATGTCGAGCTTCTGACAGAGCTTATGTTGAATATCAACCCGGAGCGGGACCATAACATGGAGTTGGCAGCAGGCTGCCTGTTCGGAAATCTGGGGGATTTTTCGTTGTTCGCCGGCCTGGGAACAGGCTTTGGAGATGGAAGCGCTGATATCTCGCTTCGACTGGGCATGGTGCGTGGAGCCGGTCAATGAATTACCAGCTCAATCTCGCTGCTGCGTCCCTCGTCGTCCATACAAATGAGTGCATGTTTACCGCGTTCCGGCGTAAGAAACACTTCTTGATGTGGATCGCCGGAGAAAATAAGTCGCTGGTTCAGGAACCAGTAGATGGTTTGAGTTTTGTTCGAGACCGAGGCGTCCAGCCGGATCTGCTGAAAGCGCGGATCGACGTTGGGCCGAATTTTATATTCTGTGTTAGCGCTCGGTGAGGTAATGAGCGGACGTTGGCCCGCCGCGATACGCGTACAGCTCGGCAGATGGTCCGCCACAGGCTGAAGCGCGTGACCGTTGCGCATACGCCAGGTCGCGATCTCCGGCGGCCATACTTCAAACACGCGGCTGATGGTTTCACGACCGACGCGACAATGCGAGCACAAGCGCTTACCGGACTGCACGTCGAGCGTGACCAGGCGATGCACGGTACATGTCCGTACCGGAGACCTGCCTGGCACGGACATTTCTGAGGCCAAAGTGGCGCAAAAGTCGGCGGGCAACATACCGCTTACCGCGCATACCTGACGCGTTACAATCTCTTCCGGTTGAATGAACCAGCGGTCCAGCGTGCGCTTGGCCAATGCGTCAAAGATTGCAAACAGAATCGGCGCAGCGACCTCGGCGCCGACGAGCGCCGGTACACCCTTGCCGTCAAAATTTCCGACCCACACGCCAACTGTAAATTGCGGGGTGTAGCCCACGCTCCAGGCATCGCGGTGGCCATAGGAGGTGCCGGTCTTCCAGGCCACTTTGGGAAGGTGGAACGTAGCATCCCAAACGGCTGGCAGCTCAGGCCGCCTGACCTGGCTCAGAATTTCAGTGAGCAGGTAGCATGTGGCTTCGCTCAGAAGTTGCTGGCCAAAAGCAGAACTTCCGGCGCGCAATATCTTCGCGGGACGAAAACGACCACCATTGGCCAGCCCGGCGTACAGGTTGGTTAGCTGCAATAAGGATATTTCACAGCCGCCAAGAATCAGGGAAAGGCCGTAATGGTCCTTTTCATGCGGTAAGCTGTTTACGCCGGCCCGCTTCAGAAACGAATAAGCGCCTCTGTTGCCGAGTCTGGCATAAAGATTCACGGCTGGCACGTTCAGGGAGCGAATCAAGGCATCTTCAGCGGAGACAGCGCCGTTGTAAGCGCCGTCGAAATTGACAGGCTCGTATCCTGCATATTCGACCGGCACATCATTGAGCAGACTTTTGGGTGAAATCAGCCCGTGCTCGAAACCAAGGGCATAGATAAACGGTTTGAGCGTGGAACCGGGCGAGCGAGGGGATGTAGCGCCGTTAACCTGTCCCTGATTCCGATGGTCAAAGAAATCCGCCGAGCCAACCAGCGCCCGCACGGATTGTTCGCGATTATCGATCACCACCACGGCGCCATTGCCGATGCCCTGCGCCCGCAGCGGCAATAAATGGCTGCCGAGCGTGCTGCGCGCAATCTCCTGGATGTCGCCATCGATTGTGGTGTGCAGGTCTGTTTGTCCGGCGAATTGATGTTTCAGGTCGACCGCCAGATGCGGGGCTTTGAAGGGAAGTCGCCGTCTTCGCGTTGGCAGCGGTTCAGCCTCGGCCTCATGATAGCACAAATCTGATATTTGACCGCGCTCAAGCATGATGCGCAAGAGCTGCTTCCGTTTCGCTTTTGCGGCTGCCGGGTTCAAGTCCGGGCGAAAACGATTTGGCGAGTTTGGAACGACGGCCAGCAGCGCCGCTTCACCGAGGCTGATTTGTGACGGCGGCTTGCCGAAATAGAAGTACGCCGCAGCCTTGATCCCGACCAGGTTGCCGCCATAAGGCGCCATGTTGAGGTAAAACGCCAGGATCTCATCTTTGGAATAACGCCACTCCAACTGAAGGGCGCGAAACATCTCGACAAGCTTATTGCCAATCGTGCGTTCTTTTGGGGCCATCATGCGGGCGACTTGCATGGTGATGGTGGAGCCGCCCTGCACAATTTTGCCGGCGCGCACATTGGCCATGGCTGCGCGCAGGATGGCCGCCGGATTGACGCCAGGATGCCAGAAAAAATAACGATCCTCAAACTGCAGAACGGCCTGCTTCAAATCTTCGGAGATGGCCGAGGTTTCTACAGGCATACGCCACATCTCATCCGGAGCCAGAAAAGCCCGTAGCATGTTGCCATCGCGATCATAGACAATGGTGGCAGATCGCGGCGCTAGTTTTGCCTGCGGCAGCGGGAAAAGCCAGTCGGCCGCCTTGAAAACAAGCAGACCAACCAGAAGAATGGTGATAGCGTATAGAAGTCGTCTCATTGTCTTATTTAACGCGTATCGCACGAAGATGAACGCGGATCGGCACGGATCACGCGGATCACCACTGATCTTTTTTCCTTTTTTGATCGGCGTCGATCCGTCTAATCCGTGTTCCATCATTTTTTGTCGTTTGTGAAGATTTTACGTCTGAATTCTGCTTCCTTGCCAAAATTTAGAAGCAGGCCCACTTCGCATTTTGTTGCTTTAAGATAATTGATAAGCTGAGCTTCATGGCTTTCGCAAATAGATTCAGCAGCCTTGACTTGCACAATGATAGCGTCTTGTACAAATAAATCGGCAAAATATTCGCCAACCACCTGCCCGGCATAGTAGACATTGACCTTTTGCTGCTGCCTGACATGAAAACCTTGATTTCTTAATTCGACCGCCATCGCATTTTCATAGACCTTTTCAAGAAAGCCATAGCCAAGCGTATTCCGGACAGTGTAAAACGACTGAATGACCTTATCCGAATGTTTTCATGTAGCATGATACCCTCCACAATTTATGAGACTGTTTGATAAGTAAATGGAACGCGGATCGCACGAATCACACAGATCATTACTGATCTTTTTTCCTTTCTTTTTTTGATCCGCGTCGATCCGCGTGATCCGTGCCGATCCGTGTTCTATAAAGATGGACCACGGATCACACGGATCAGCACTGATCTTTTTTCTTTTTTGTCCTTGTCGATTTGCGTGAACCGTCTGATCCATGTAATCATAACCCTGCAACAACAATCTTTCCACTCGATGCTACCGACGCTTTCTCTGGCGCATACATGGCTTCGGCGCGTACGGGCGGCAAAATGAAGCTGCCTTGCGTGACTGCGCGCAGGCCGTAGTAGAATTTTTCCGTTCGTCCGTATGGGAACCTGCCATACAGAATCATGCGGTCATCTCGAATGTCCATGTACTGCGGTGTGTAGACGCGCTCGCTGAGCCAATCGACGGCCCGGCGTGATTGCAGCCGCGGGTTTTCGATTTCCAGACCTGCGGGCAGCATATCTACGACGGCAACGTTTTGCAGTGTCTCGTGTTCAGCGGTGACGGCAAGCTCCGCGATCACGAGATCGCCCTGCTTAATCTGCCCATGTTGGAGCTGATTGCCATTCTTGTCGAGATAGCGGCGCCGGACTTTGAGGTCGCGGTCGAATTCGTCCGGCGCCTGCCTGGCCGGGATGCCGCTGGCCTGCCAGTAATAGTAGCAGGTACCGTCGCCCTGCAGTTCGAGGGCAACCTCTTTGCCCGCCCAGTGCTGCGAGCCAAACGTCTGGTCAGCGGCGGCAAAGTCCGTGAGCTGCTGGCCGTCAATGCTTATCTTACCGGTGTAGTTGGCGTCCTGCTTCTGTTTTAGAATCTTGCCGAGCGCCAGGAAGGCATACGCGTTTTCCTGGGTTGTGCGCCAGCGGCCATGACGAGTGGCCGCGGCCGTTAGATTCTTAACCAGCACCGGTACCATGGCATGGTCGGCATCGATCTCAGCGAGCACATCGAGCATGATGGCGTGGGCCCGCGTAGATGAGTGGAAGACGCCGCCGGTTTCACGCTGGTCGCCATCGGGCAGACTGACAACTGAAGTGGGCAGGAGGGAGCGCGCTGTCTGCAAATCTCCGGCATGCGCGAACGCGCCTGCCAACTGATACTTCGAATGCTGTCTCAGTTCATCCACGGCATTGTTCTTAAGGAAAAGCATGGTGCTTTTGTCCGGCTCGCCGGCCAACGCCAGCACATAACTCGCATACACCGCGGTTTCAGTCAAATGCTTATCGCTGAGCTTGAAGCTGCGCGTGGTATGTCTCAGCATCTCGATGAGTTTGTCATGGACCCTGTCCGAAACAACGTAGCCTGCCCGCCGCGCTTCTACCAGAAAGTGTGAGGCATAGACCGTGCTCCAATTGTTGACGTGCTC
>CAZVSL010000099.1:0-13984 GCA_964629935.1 uncultured Calditrichaceae bacterium
ATTGAAGTTAATCCATTGCAACGCTTTTAACGAGGCAACGCGGACAAACCGGCGCAGGTCATCGGCATAGAATGATTGCCCCGTGGTAATAGCGGAAATTTTGAAGGCCACCTCTGAGTTGAGCATGTGGATTTTCTGCGTGCCAAGGCTATGTGAGTCATGCATGATTTCCAACTCTTTGATGACCTGCTCCTCGCCTCCGCGAAAGTGATATATGGCTTCATAAAACAAGCCAATGCCGAGAAAAGCACCCCATTCATTCAGTAAATCTGCCATCAGACTCTTGAGCCAAGTACTATCTTCATCCAGTTCATCCCATTCGGCATCATCCATGACAATAGCGTACCGTTTCTCCGGTGTGATACCGGTTGAAACAAAGCGATGTTGAACGGAAGATGGCCGCATGTTGATAATTTTTCCGCGCTGCATACCGAGCAGAAAAAGATAATCCAGCACTTGCTTACAATGCACCCCGCTAATGGCTTGTATAGTTTTCAGCTCATAAATCACAGCGTTGTTGATCATCAAATCTGCGAAATAAGTTTTCCTAAAATCCTTATGGTTAACTTGAATAGGAACTTCGGTCGCCACGTTTGCGATGCCAGCCTTTTGACAGCGAGCGGCCAATTCGTTTTGATAAATTTTCTCATTCCAAAACCTGCCCATATCGCGGTGAATCGAAAATGCCAATCCCGTTACTTCGTAATCAAGCTCCTGGAATTCATCATCGGAAATCGTTTTGACCTCAACGTCATGATGAATCGGCATTGTTTCTCCTTTCAATTTTTTCGAGAGCAATTATGATTTCATGGCAAAATAATTATTACCATCGTTCTGCCAAAAAGAATTTGTGCTAAAACAATTTTCAAAAATGTTGGCAAACAGTTTTAAATCAATAGAAACTAACGTCTAATCATATTGCTATCAAATTATTTTGCCTTTCATACAGGTGTATCAAACATTTTGCCTTATTCATCCACACAGCCGGCGCCGAGCCGAGCCTTGAGAAACTCCGATTTCACGGTGAAACTGTGCGCCGCTACGACCTGGTCTTCGGGCAGAAGGCCAGCGAGAATTCCGACATATTCGCCATTCTTCGCTCCGACATCGACTCGTCTGACTTCAAAGAGATCCTCGGCTAGTTTGGTGAAAACGAATTCCGCCCGGTCCGGGCCGAAGCGGTGCAGGGATTCAACCGGAACATATAACCCGTTAGTCAGGCGTTTTGACACAACAGTTACCTGCCCGAACATGCCATGCTTTAGTTGTTTGTCGGGGTTGGGAACAACGGCGCGGCCTTTTAACATGCGGCTTTGCGCATCGATGCCGGCTGAAAGCCAGGTGATTTGGCCGCGAATGTGCGCCTCCGGGAAAGCAGCAAATGTGGTTTCAACGGAATCGCCAATGGCAACAAAGGAGATGCGGTCTTCCGGGATCGACAATTCCAGCCACATCGATGAAAGATCAGCGATTGTGAAGGTTATGTCCCCCGGCTCGACTGTTTCCCCGACGACGGCCCGGCGATCGATCAAGGTACCTGAGAACGGGGCCAGAACCCGCAGGGTGGAAGCGGTCGAGCGGTTTGCAGCAATCTGTTCGATTTCATCACGGCTAAAGCCATAATTGAGTAGTTGCTGATAAGCTGCTGCCATGGTGCTTTGCGCGAGTTCATATTCAGTCGCTGCCATGTGATAGTCGCCTTGCGAGGCTATGTTTTCGTCTAATAATTCTTTCTTACGTTTGAACGCCGCTTCTTTCAATGCTTCATTTGCACGAGCGATCAAATACTCACTCTTGGCTTTGGCGATTTCCGACGACAAAATCTCTACGAGCACCTCCCCTTTGGCAACGATGTCGCCGACATCCGCCAGCACGCGTTGAATAACCCCACTCGCGAGCGGCGTAATCCGCGCAAATTGGTTTTGATTGTAAGTCACCCGGCTGAGCAGGGATAGATCGGAAAGCCCATTGCCGGCCAGTGGCTCGATAACTCCGATGCCGGCTTTTTTTGCTGACTCCGGCGATTCAAAACGAATCTTCAGGCCTTGGCCGGGTTGCAGTGCATCAGCCAGCTCGGGATGGCAGATCCCGCACTCTTTCTCAAGAACGCCGTGCTCCAGACATTGTAAATCATCACTGATAAGGTCGAGACTGCCATTGCCGTTGGCGCTGGCAATTTCCCTATTCGCTGCAGTTTGTTTCATCTTTAATTCAGGATGGCAGAAGATGCATTCGTCCTCATAGAGATTGTGTTCGCTGCACCAGAGACGATTTTCGTCTTTCAGTTCCGGATGGCAGATGAAACAGCGGTCTTCATAACGGTCATGTTCTTTGCACCACAACCTGCCCGGATCGCGCAGGGCCGGATCGCACATAAAGCAATCGGTCAGCGGCAGCTCATGCTGCGCACAGAGCTCAGTCTGGACAGTGACCTCGCTCGTGGTTTCTTCGGAGTACTCTCCGTTGCATGAGATAAAAAGAACAGTAGCCACGAGCAATGCCAATCTGGTGGCCTCCGAAATGCATCTATTCATTTTTTGCATGATTGACCTCCATATAAGGTTATTTTTGAGTCCTCCACAGGGCAAAATGACTTGATAACAAAATGACTGAGTTTCGAACACAGTTCCTGATTGATTATTTTGCCCTAATCCTGTTGCCATCATCACCTTAGGATTATCACTGCGCTTGCTTTCTCAAGGGCAGCGACCGCACTATAGTAATTTGCCAGGGCATCGATATGGCTTTGGCGGACGTCGATCAGGGTTTGCTGGGCTTCGAGGAGCTGCAGATAGCCGACCTCGCCTGCCTCATAGCTACGCAGCGCAATGCGGTAAACTTCTTCTGCCTGACTCAGAAGCGTGGCAGCAAAAACATCGAGCTGGTTCCTGGCGGCCTCAAATGCCGCATACGCCGTTTCGAGATCGGCCATCAGTTGCAAGCGGATACTTGCGCGCTGATGTTCCTGTGCAGTCAGTGAAGCCGTGGCCTGTTGAATTTCACCGCGCTGCCGAAAAGCAAACCAGAGCGGCACGCTCAATCCGATCTCAGCGCCATAAAAATCCGGGTTACCGCCGATGTTTTGCAGAAACCCTGAAATTTCTATGCCGGGCAAGAGCGACCCCCAGGCCAGTCTGCGCAAATTGTTGGCTGCGCCCACTCGCGCATCGGCTGCACGCACTTGCGGATGGCTGCTCTGAGCTTGTTCCTTGATCTCAGATAAGGAAACATCGATGGCCTGGTAAACCAGTGAATCCGAAGCTGTGATGTTCGCATCAGGCCGCCTTCCAAGTACAGCATTGAGTTGCGCCTTGGTCGCTTCGAATTCGCTTTCTGCATTCTGCAAGTCATTGCGAGCGCGCGCCAATTCAACTCTGGTACGAACCAGCTCGATCGCCGGCGTCTCGCCAATCTGGCGCCGAATTTCTACTTTGTCGACAAATTCTTGCGCGAGCGCCACGCGCTCACGGGCCAGGGATAGAGCATCACGTGCGGCAATATGCTGGAAGTAAGCGCCAATGACCGCTGTACGAATTTCAAGTCTGCTGTCATCATACCGTAGTTTGGCCATCTCAACCCTGCGGCTGGCCAACCGATTGCGCCAGAGAATATTAGTCGGGAACTCGATCTTCTGTGAGACGGCGACCTTGCGTTCCGCAAATTGTGCCAATCCTGCGCCGCGCGGCACGCCTTCCCATTCAACAGAAAGAGCAGGATCGGCCAGCCACCAGGTCGTCCAGGCCCGACCTTTGGCGGCAGCAACGTCACTTTGTGCAGCCATGAGCATTGGGTTATTTTCCTGCGCAACGCGAATAGCCAATTGCAGGGTCAGGTGCGTTTCTTGCTGGGCTATGCTGCTTTTCGGTAAATCCAACAATGAAAGAATCAGAACTGTAAACGCGGTTATCCGGCGTATAAGCATCAATCCGGCTCTCCTTAATTGTTAAGGCAAAATCAGTATGGAAGGTACAGCTTCGCCAAGACGCAATAATGTGCTCCGGGATTTGCGCATAGCGCCATGCCTGTCGGACGAAATCAGCGTCACCTGCACATCACGACACGCTGAAACGTGAACACCGACCCTATTCTCTAAAACTCAGAACTTCGATTTTGAGCGTAAGAGGCCAGTTTCTGAATAATCAAGGCTAAGCGCAAATTTCACGCGATAGACATTAAAGTTGGGGACTCAGGCGCGGGGAATATGGTCAATACGGCTTGCGGGAGTTGGAAGGAATAATTGCGTTTCTATAGAAAAATAGGTGTTTACAAAGGCGCCTGAGAAAAAATTGACATCAGGAAGGTAATAGGAAAGGTAGCATGGGCATTGACAGGAATCATCCTCGCTGAAAGGCGGTTGAGGGTGATCATGGGTGTCCGGTAAACTGCAAAGCAGTGTTTGACATATTTCATCGCCTTCACCATTCAGGCACGCAAGGTCTCCACAGAAAAAAAGACCAACGATTTGCCATAGCAAAACGGCAAGTGCAAGGCTTTGCAGTATTTTTGCGGACTTAATGAATATCATGCCGGACCCTGTTCAAAGACAATGTTGAGTATAATGAAATTCAGTTGTAAAAGCAAGCGATATTAGGATGCCGGTATTTAGAACTCTCGTGTTTTGAAGCCACGGATTGCAGTGATGAACACAGATTTCTTTTTTACCACAAAGACGCGAAGGAATACCAGGACCACGAAGGAGACTTTATCGCATGGTACAGTTCATGCTGTTTGCGTGGCTTTGGTGCGCTGTGCTAAACTCGAGACAGGGCTGCGCTACGCATCTTCTTTAACTGTTCGTAACTTTTAGAAAGAGCTTGATCTTTTGCAATTTTTATTTTAAATTTCGCTCTGTTTTGTATGGGCGTTCTGCTGACAAGGTTAAGGGATTATAGCGAATTACGGTGCATGCAAAAAAGACGGTCCGATAAAATATCCATCCTTATTGTTCCGGAGGATAATGCAGAACCATATAGCTTCCGGCTCAGGACGAGCGTTGTCAAGCTTCTCTATGTTGTGGGGTTTATCCTGGTCATCCACATGATTGTAGGGGGCGTGTACTACTGGAAATATGCCAGCCTGCAGGACAAACATCTTCAACTTATTTCCTATAACGAACAACTTCAGGAAGACAACAAGCGGGTCATTGCACTTGCGGACCAGTTTTACACCCTGGAGAAGGAATACAAAAAAGTCAAGCGCCTGTTAGGCGTCGATTCAAGCAAGGATAGCGGCGAGGAAGAGCCCGCTCCCGATGTAAACGACCTTTTCGATAACATCGTGCCGGCCGTGCGCACTGAAGCAGCCGCCCGGCCGAACTTGTTTGAGCGAAAGGGCCGCTATTTGCTGACGCCCAAGAGCAGTTCGCTGCACGATTTTGTTGAGAACATGCCGACTTTGCTGCCGGTCAAAGGCATCCTGACTCAGGATTTTCAGCAGAGCGGCTGGTTCGGTCCCAAGCGGCACACCGGAATTGATATTGTTGCAAAGAAAGGTACGGTCATCCGGGCCGCCGGCGCCGGCATGATTATTTTTGCAAACTGGACTTATGATTTAGGCAACCTGGTCATTATCAATCACGGTAATGGCTTGTTTTCATATTACGGACATAATCAACGAATTTTGAAACCTGAAAAAGGGTATGTCAAAAAAGGCGAGCCAATTGCCCTGCTCGGAACCTCAGGCAAGAGTTCGGGGCCTCACCTGCATTTTGAAATCTGGAAAGATGGGGAGCCAGTCGATCCGAAAGAATACATCTTAGCATTCAACGAGAGCATTATTGCAACTCAGTAAACTGTGGTACTTAACGCGGGGATATTTAATGTTGGGCAAAAAAGGTTTTGAAGAAGTCGGCACCGGAGGCAATCTCAATACTATCATTGGCAAAGGCTCCTCGTTCGAGGGCACGCTAAAGGTACAAAGCACATTGCGTGTCGATGGACGTATCAAAGGAAACGTAACAACCAGTGATTCGCTGGTGATCGGCAAGGATGGTTCGATAGACGGCGAGATCACGGTCCGCAACGCCATAGTTGGCGGCAAGTTGAAAGGCAAATTAGTCGCATCAGGGAAGGTCGTGCTTGAAGCTAACTCCGTGTTCAACGGCGAGCTTAAGACGACAAAGCTGGTGATTGATGAAGGCGCCGTCTTTGAAGGCAATTGCTCGATGGGCGCTGGCGCAGAGGGTGAGAAAAAGGGGGAGTACGGCAAGAGCGTTTCGGCTATCCTGGACAAGAAGGGCGACGCAAAAGAGGTTAACATCGCCAAATAAACGTGCAAACGCCTCGCAAGCAAACTGGTAAAGGTGGCAGTACAGTAGCGCCGTATTTGGACCTGGGCTTCAGGTTCGCGCTGTCAATTGCAATCACCACGTACGCCGGCTACTGGCTCGATTCCAAGCTTAACACCTTGCCTCTGTTTTTGATAATTGGACTAATGCTCGGAGCGACATCGGGGTTTTTCACTATTTACAGGGCTGTATATACAGGAAAAGAGAAAGAATCTAAAAAGGGTGAGTGATAACTTAAGGTTCCTGGCTCAAGTTTGCGGTATATCCTCTCTATTGTTGGCAGTTTCTATCCTGGTCTTGCACCTCAGCGGACGGGATGATCTCATTATGGCCGTTGTATACGGCTTTTTTGTGAGCCTGATTAACATCGCCTCAGCCTTTTTTTCTATCAAGTGGGCGTTTGATAAGCCGCTCAGGACTTTTTTTGCTGTCGTATTAGGCGGGATGGGAATCAGAATGCTGGTTCTCGCGACCGCCCTTTTTTTTGTCTGGAAGTTTACTCAGATTCCACTGATTGGTTTTATTGTTTCTCTGGTTATTTTTTATCTCCTGTTACAATTCATCGAAATCAGGTTTGTGCAGAAGAGCCTGGCTGACAGAAAGGCAGCTATATAGATGCTCACGTCCGTAAGCAAGACAATATTTTTTATTGGCGGCGGCGACGAAGCCAAAGATGGCCACGAATTAGGTTCCAGTTTTATCATGGACCATATTCAGGACCATGCGATTTGGGAGCTGCATGTAGCGGGAGTCGATCTCTCCATTACAAAACACGTCCTGATGATGTGGATTGCTTCAGCTCTTCTCATCTCGCTGTTTACCATGGCCTTCCGGCGCCCCAGGATGATTCCAAAGGGGATAGCAAATTTCTTCGAGTTCGTTATTCTTTACCTCGAAGACGAAGTGATGAGACCCTATCTGGGCGACCACAGCCGCAAATACGCCCCCTATTTACTCACAGCTTTCTTCTTCATACTCACATGTAACTTGCTGGGCCTTGTTCCCGGCGCAGCCACGGCTACAGGCAACATCGGTGTGACTGCCGCCCTGGCATTACTGACTTTTTCAGTCGTGCAAATCGCAGGGGTGAAAAACCACGGGCTGATCGGTTATTGCAAAGGCTTGATCCCGCCCGGTCTGCCGATTTTTATCTTGCCGATTATGATTCCGGTAGAAATTGTCGGACTGTTCACAAAACATGTGGCCCTCGCCATCCGACTCTTTGCGAATATGGTGGCTGGTCACGTTGTTATTTTCGCTTTGCTGCTGATTATCTTCACGTTCCGAAGCTATATTGTCGGCGGTGTGACGTTGGGCGGCATTCTGTTCGTAAGCTTATTGGAAATCCTGATCGCAATGATTCAAGCATATATCTTTACCATTTTGTCGTCTGTGTTTATTGGCATGGCGGTTCATCAGGATCACTAAACGATGTGTGTTAAAGTGTTAACGTGTTGATGTGATGCAGACCATGCTGGCTCTACCGCAAGTTAACACAGTAACACCTTAACACAACAAGACATAAACACATTAACACTTTGACAAACACTTTGACACGAAAATACACTAACACATAAACACACTAATTTGGAGGATACTTAGATGACTGATTTAGCATTGGCGTTTCTGGCAGCAGGTCTGGGTGCTGGCATTTCGACCATTGGCGGCGCCTACGGTGTAAGTAAGTTGGCAAGCGCAGCCATGGAAGGTATGGCAAGACAGCCTGAAGCCGCCAACGACATCCGCGGCGCAATGATCATCACCGCAGCCATGATCGAAGGTGTGGCTCTGCTGGCGCTCGTTATCTGCTTCATGTTAGCCATTAAGTAACCTGAAAAATTCATCAACATAATACTCATTCGGAATAATAAATCCGATCCGAACAGGTGACATAAATGGAATTACTGACTCCAACAGTTGGGACGCTTTTTTGGACCGGCCTTACTTTTCTGCTTTTGCTCCTGGTTTTGAAGAAGATGGCCTGGGGCCCGCTCCTGCAGATGCTTGATGAGCGCGAGACGAAGATAAAGGAGTCTCTGGAGAAGGCCGAGCAGGCCCAGAAGGAGACTGAAGCCGCGCTTGCAAGAAATCAGGAGATTATGGAGCAAGGGAAACGTGAAGCGCATGAGCTTCTCAGCAAAAGTAAGAAGACCGCTGAAGCCACACGTGATGAGATCGTAAAAAAGGCAGAGGCAGAAGCGGAAAAGATGTTGGACAAAGCCAAAAAGGAAATCGATCAGGAGCGGGAAAAAGCTCTTGAGGAGCTGCGTAACGGTGCGGCTGAATTGTCTGTTATGATCGCGTCCAAGCTTATTGGCAAGACACTCTCGAAGGAAGACCACAAAGACATCATCGAGAATTCATTGCGGAAGATGGAGGCAAATTGAAGGACACGGTACTGGCAAAACGGTACGCACGCGCCTTGTTTGAAATAGCACTTGAGCGCGGCGTCCTGGACAAAATCTCCAGGGAGATGAAGTCTTTTGAAGAGACCCTGCAAACCAATCAGAAGTTTCGGCTTTTTTTGTATTCGCAGGATGTCAGCAAGAAGGAGAAACAGGCCAAAATTGAAGCCGTGCTGCAAGACAAAGTGTCTAATATCTTCGTGAACTTTATCCATGTCCTGTTGCAAAAACATCGGGAGTTCATCTTCTCGGTGATTGCCAGAGAGTTTTTCGCCATGGTGGATAAGCACTTCAAACGCATTCGTGCTTCCACAATTACCGCAGTAGCCCTGGACAAGCGCTCGCTCTCCAAACTAAAGTCGATCCTGGATAAGACCTTTGATGCCGACGTCCACATCGAAAACGAGGTGGATGAGACCATTTTGGGCGGCATCGTGGTCAACGTTGAGGGCCGGTTGCTGGACAGTAGCCTGAGCAGCCAGTTGCGCCGGCTAGAGGCTCAGTTGCGGGAAAGCGCCAACAGCAAGAATTGAAGCAGCCCAGCGGGTCTGCGATGCCCGGCAAAGCTGCGGCGACCACAGCGTGCCGGCATGACGGCAGCTATCGGTCCATAGTCGCGATGCTTATGATGCAAACAACTATTGAGAACATAAAAAACGTGAGATTAACGTGGAGGTCCTAAGATAGGATGGAAATTCGTCCCGACGAGATAACTTCGATCATAAAGAAGCAAATCGAAGGCTTCGAGGCCTCGGTCGAACTGGAAGAGGTGGGTGAGGTCGTACAAGTTGGCGATGGTATCGCTCGTGTGTACGGTCTGGAAAAGATCATGGCCGGTGAGCTCATCGAGTTGCCGGGCGGCCTGTATGGTATGGCGCTCAACCTGGAAGAGGACAACGTCGGTTGCGTACTCTTCGGTGAAGACACCCATGTGAAAGAGGGTGACACAGCGAAGCGCACCGGCCGCATCATGGAAATTTCGGTAGGTGAGGAAATGCTTGGGCGCGTGATCAACCCGTTAGGTCAACCCATTGATGGCAAAGGCCCGATCAAGACCAGTGAGACGCGCATTATCGAGCAAAAAGCAAGAGGCGTGGTCGAGCGTCAACCTGTGAAAGAGCCGTTGCAAACCGGCCTGAAAGCCATCGACTCCATGATTCCGATTGGCCGCGGTCAGCGGGAGCTGATCATCGGCGACCGCCAGACCGGTAAAACCGCTGTGGTAGTGGATACCATAATTAATCAAAAAAACACCGACGTGTATTGTATCTACGTGGCGATAGGGCAAAAAGCCTCCAGCGTGGCCAAAGTGGTCAAGACGTTGGAGGACCACGGCGCGATGGATTATACGACTGTAGTCTGCGCCTCTGCTAGCGACGCTGCCCCACTGCAATACATCGCACCTTATAGTGGCGCTACACTCGGGGAATTCTTTCGTGACAACGGCAAACATGCCCTGGTCATTTATGATGACCTGTCGAAACACGCGTGGGCCTACCGTGAGATGTCTTTGCTTTTGCGCCGGCCTCCCGGCCGTGAAGCTTATCCCGGCGATGTTTTCTATCTGCACTCACGCCTTTTGGAGCGTGCGGCCAAACTCAACGACAAGCTTGGCGGTGGCTCCCTGACGGCATTGCCTATTATCGAGACTCAGGCCGGCGACGTATCGGCTTATATCCCGACCAACGTTATTTCCATCACCGATGGCCAGATCTATCTGGAGTCTGACTTGTTCTATGCCGGCGTGCGGCCAGCCATTAATGTTGGTTTGTCCGTGTCGCGGGTTGGCGGCAACGCACAGATCAAAGCCATGAAGCAGGTTGGCGGCCGTTTGCGTCTGGACCTGGCCCAGTTTCGCGAGCTCGAGGCCTTCGCAAAATTTGGTTCGGACCTGGATAAAGCAACCCAGGCGCAAATTACGCGCGGCCAACGCATGGTCGAGCTCCTCAAGCAAGACCAGTATTCGCCGTTATCGGTTGAGAAGCAAATAGCGATTATCTTTCTGGGCGTCAATGGCTATCTGGATAAAATTCCCATCGGCCAGATTCGCCGTCTGGAAGGCGAGTATTTCCAGTTCTTGGAATCCAATTACACCGATCTGCTGAAGGTCATAGCGGATAAGAAAGAACTCGACGATGATCTGCGCAAGCAATTGAGCGACTCGGCAGAAGACTTTTTCAAAATCTTTTCAGTGGAAGAATAAGTGGCTACATTACGAGACTTACGCCGACGCATTACCAGCGTCAAGAGCACGCAGCAGATAACCAAAGCTATGAAAATGGTCGCGGCTGCCAAGTTGCGCCGTGCGCAAAGACGTTTGCTGGATGCCAGGCCATACGCAGAACGCCTGAATCAGGTGCTTGCCCATGTTGCCGCGCAGGAGGAAAGCAGCCTGCACCCGCTTCTCGAAGTTCGCGAGCCCAGAAATATCTGCTATCTGGTGGTTACCTCAGACCGCGGTCTGTGCGGCAGCTTCAATGCCAATGTCCAGCGCCGTGCCAGACTCGCGATTGATGCGCATGATGAACAGACGCATGTGCAGGTAATCAATTTCGGGCGCAAGGGATTTGATTTCTTTTCCCGACGTGGCTATGAGATTCACGAGCGGTACATTAATCTATTCAATGAGCTCGCCTTCAAGCATGCCATCGAGGTCTCGCGGTTGTTGCAAAAGCGGTATTTGGAGAAGGAGTTTGATCGCGTATACGTGGTCTACAACCAATTCAAGTCGGCTGGTTCGCAGGTTGCGACCATCGAGCAATTGCTGCCCATAGAGCCGGAGATGCCGGAATTTGACCGTTATCAGCCTGTCGGCTACATTTACGAGCCCTCTCCCGGGGAAATACTGGACACGCTGATCCCAAAAAATCTCAATATTCAGGTGTGGCGAACCTTGCTTGAATCCTCTGCGGCCGAGCATGGCGCGCGCATGGTTGCCATGGATGCGGCAACGGATAACGCACAGGAGATGATCGACCAATTGTCGCTGACTTATAACAAAGCGAGACAGGCCGCCATTACCACAGAGATTCTGGAGATCGTTGGCGGCGCAGAAGCGTTGCGGGGATAGGGTAGCGTGTTAAGGTGTTTGCTCGAGCGCTGAAGTTAAGAGCCTCCTGTACGTAGCATCAGATATTGATTATATTTCTGACACTGAATTCTCGGAAAACCTGGCACTCGTTGACAAAACCAGGAATACCACACTTGCATTGCTAAGACAAAACACATAAACACATAAACACAACACTAACACATTCGAATAGGATAATGATGAAAGAAGGTCACGTTTCTCAGGTTATCGGAGCAGTAGTAGACGTCAAGTTCGAGGATGGCGAGTTGCCAGAACTCATGACCGCGCTTGAAATCGATCGTAAAGATAGTCCGCGCCTGGTGCTTGAAGTGCAGCAGCATCTTGGTGAACAAACTACACGCTGTATTGCCATGGATTCAACGGATGGTCTGGTACGCGGCATGAAAGTCCGCAACACAGGTGAGCCGATCGCAGTTCCCGTGGGACCGGGCACCCTGGGCCGGCTGCTCAATATCATCGGCGACCCTATCGATGAGCTGGGCGAGGTCAAGCATGAGAAGCGATACCCCATCCATCGCCCTGCGCCAGAATTTCAGAATCTCGACACCAGCTCCGAAATTCTGGAAACGGGCATCAAAGTTGTTGACTTGCTCGAGCCATATACGCGCGGTGGCAAGACCGGCCTGTTCGGCGGCGCCGGCGTCGGCAAGACCGTCCTGATTCAGGAATTGATTCGAAATATCGCGACCGAACACGGTGGCTTTTCCGTTTTTGGCGGTGTTGGCGAGCGCACCCGCGAAGGCAATGACCTCTGGCTGGAAATGAAAGATTCGGGCGTTATCGATAAGACGTGCCTCGTATTTGGACAGATGAACGAGCCGCCAGGCGCCCGCGCCCGCGTTGCTTTGACAGCGCTCACCACTGCCGAGTACTTCCGCGATGAAGAAGGCAAAGACGCGCTTCTGTTCATCGATAATATTTTTCGGTTTACGCAGGCAGGCTCCGAAGTTTCAGCCTTGCTCGGTCGTATGCCCTCGGCCGTTGGCTACCAGCCAACGCTGGCCACGGAAATGGGCGAGCTGCAGGAGCGCATTACTTCGACAAATAAGGGATCGATTACCTCAGTACAGGCCATCTACCACCGTGCTCTCCCGCCAGATTTCAGAGCGCGGCATTTACCCGGCTGTGGACCCGTTGGATTCTACGTCCCGAATTCTGGATCCGAATATCGTCGGCGAGGAGCACTATCGCGTGGCCCGCGAGGTTCAGCAAATCCTGCAAAAGTATAAGGACCTGCAGGATATCATCGCCATCCTCGGCATGGAAGAGCTTTCCGATGAGGACAAAATCTCTGTAAACCGTGCACGTCGTATTGAGCGATTTCTGTCGCAACCCTTTTTTGTTGCCGAAGCTTTCACCAACCGCGAGGGCAAGTATGTGCCGTTGGAAGAAACCATTCGCGGTTTCAAAGAGATCGTCGAAGGCAAACACGATGAGCTTCCGGAGCAAGCATTTTACATGGTTGGTACAATCGATGAAGCGATTGAGGCGGCTGAGCAATTGAAGTCATCAGAGTAGCGCATCAATAATCAAGACAAACGATGATTCCAGACAAGATAAAACTCGAGATACTCACGCCTGAAAAAAAGATCCTGGCTGATGAGGTTTCTTCTGTCATTGCGCCGGGCAGCCAGGGATACTTTGGCGTCTATCCGGGGCACACGCCCTTTGTTACTGCCTTACAAGTTGGCGAAGTCAAGATCGATGTTGATGGCAAAGAGCAGCACTATGCCACCAGCGGCGGCGTCGCCGAAGTGCTGCCGGGCGAGGTAGGCCTGCTGGTGGAAACCTGCGAGCACGTTTCCGAGATCGATTTAGAACGTGCGCAGGCAGCCCGTGACCGCGCCCGCAACCGGATTGAACAGGGCAGGAGTGAGTGGGACATGCAGCGCGCGGAGGCGGCCCTGGCGCGCGCGATGAACCGCATACGCGTCGCTTCGAAGCCCAATCTTTAGCGTCGCTCAAATCTTGCCGTTCGCGCCGGTATCGGCGGCATGATTGCGCATTCCTGTGTGCGGCGGCCGCGCACCGATCAACCCATCAGTTCCTTTCAGTTTCTTTATCTTTCCAAAGCCCTTTTCGAGAAAGTGCACGCAACGCTTTCCACGTTGCATTCCAGAATTTTGTGGCGTAAATTGTGGGGGTGAGGCCAGATAGTGTCTGACCGAAAACTCACTTATTTCGTCATTCCGGCATGCTCCC
>CAZVSL010000100.1:0-13956 GCA_964629935.1 uncultured Calditrichaceae bacterium
TTGCTTTTGATACTCGCTTCTTTAATATACGCGCCCTCGCCTTTGATGAGGCGGGACGCTTGTACGGCGCTGCTTCGAACGCATTGCTCAGATTCGATCCGGCAACAGGTAGAATCACCGTTATCGGTCAAACGGAGGTGGCATTACGAGGCCTTGCCTTCGACCCGATTGATGGCTCACTCTGGGGATCGAGTGGTGGCTTTGGCGTGGCTGGAATCTATAGGATAAATGTCGAAACAGCAGAAGCCACTCTTGTAGGAGAAGTTGGCTTGGGAGAAGGCGTGCCGGATATCCATTTCGATTCTGAAGGCAACCTGTTTGGCGCTATGGGCGGCGGGCGGTCGAGCAATAACCAGCTCGTCGCCATCGATAAGGTCACAGGCGCGGGCAGTGTTATCGGTGATATCGGCTTCTCCTCAGTAAGTGGTCTGACATTTCTGCACAGGCACTGGCAGGCCCGCACATTGCCGTCAGTCCGCCACGGCTGGACTTCGGCGTGGTTCTGCTTGATAGCACAAGCGTTGCCCGAACCGTTTCGATCCGCAGTGTTGGTGACGATACAGTCGTGGTCAACAATGTTGCTGTTTCGCATCCCGCCTTTGTGGTAACTGACCTGCCAGACCTGCCTGTAGCAATTTCTCCCGGACAAAGTTTTGCCATGAAGGTCCACTTTGCTCCCGCAGAAGCCAGCGTTCTGGAGGAGGTGCTCAACATCAGCAGCTCAGATGCGGACCAGCCAAACCGGGAAGTTAGACTCAATGGCGAGGGATTCAAGCTCAACATTGCCGAGACAGGTGTTTGTTATGCTTCAGCCAGCCGCTCCGGTATTAACATGGGCAGGCTATTGAAAATCGATCCCAACACCGGCGCCGGTTCCTTAATCGGCCCAACAGGATTGGAAGGCCTTGCCGGGCTGGCCATCAACTCTGAAGGTGTGACGTACGGCATTGACCAACAAAGCAACGACTTGTATTTCATAGATGTGAAAAGTGGCCGCGCTGTTTTGGCCGCAGAAACCGACCTGCAACTAAACGCCATTGCCTTCGACCCGGACGATGTGCTCTATGGCGTCACGAGGCAGCGGTTGTACATTATCGACCCCAAAACAGGCGAGGCCACAGAAGAGGCCAGCCTGGATCACGAGTTCGGTGGTCTGGCTTTCGATCCGTTCGACGGCACTTTGTATGCATCGAGGGTTGGTTTCTTTTTCGGCGGCGATGATGAAATTTTCAGAGTCGATACGCAAACTGGCGAGTCCACAATTATTGGCTCGACCGGATTTAATGATTTTGTGTTTGACATGCATTTCGATGCGGAAGGCAACCTGTTTGGCATTACGCGGGAAAGTGGAAGCTCTGAGAAAATTCTAATCGCCATCGACAGACTGAACGGTAACGCGGTCAAGATCGGCCCGACGGGCTTTGTTGAACTTTCGGACCTTGCCTTTCGCCCGCATCAGCTCGAAGGCAAACGCATCGGTCTCAACACCCGGAGCATAGACTTTGGCGTCGTGATCGCAGATAGCGTCAGAGCGCAACGGCAGGTTATCATCCGCAATGTGGGAACGGAGTCTGTGCGGATCAGCAATATTGTAACGCAAGCGCCTTTCCGAGTTGTGCTGGCAGATACCCTGCCGCTGGATTTGGCGCCCGGCGCCACAGATACGATCAGCGTGGTTTTCGAGCCGGTTGCAGGCGGCGTTTTCAACGGCAATCTGGCCATCAACAGCGATGACTTGGCAAAACCGGAGCGTCTCATCAGCTTAACAGGCAATGGCTTTAGCCTGGCTCCGGCAGCCGCAGGTGTGTGTTATGCGGCCCACCCAACAACCTTCGGCGCCGAGCTGCTAACCATCGATCCTCTTACCGGTTCCGGTACCCGGATCGACGCGTTCGATGATCTTATCTTTGATATTGATATTTTGACGAGCGGGTTTATGATTGGTCTCAGAAGCCGGGACTTTTATCTCATCGATGTAGCCACAGCACGCTCCACCTTCCTGGCAACGAGCAACGAAAGGTGGGATGCCATGGCTGCCAGCGCAGATGACAGCGTGTTGTCATCGAGTTCCGATCGTTATACAAGCTCGATCCGCGCACGGGAACGGGCCGGCGCATTGGTTCAACCGGCGAAAGATTTAATACGATTGCTTTCGATCCACTCGACCGCAAACTGTGGGCAGTTGTTTTTGATCAGCTCTATCTGCTCGACCCGCTCGATGCCAGCGTTACCCATGTCGGCAACACAGAATTGGACGGCGCCCTGGTGGGACTGCATGTTGATAGCGAAGGTACGTTGTTTGGTGTGCAAGGCAGTAGGTTTTCGGCACGGGATGCGTTGGTGATATTGGACCGCCGCACCGGACGGGCAGCAACCATGAGCGAGTTAGCCTTTGGCGGCATCACAAGTTTGGCCTACAAGACTGAAACGTTGGACGGCGCTCACGTGGGCATTGACCTGAGAGCCATAGATTTCGGGATTGTCTTTGCGGACAGCGCAACAGCCACGCGCACCCTTGCACTCCGCAGTGTCGGGACGGACACACTCATCGTGAACGACCTCGCCGTTGATGACAGCACTTTTGGCCTGAGTGCTGACAGCCTGCCGGCTTCCCTGCCGCCTGGTGAATCCATCACATTTCAACTAAGCTTCACGCCGCGAACGGCCGGACCTGACAGCAGCACGCTTGTGGTCACAACCAATGACCTTGACACGCCGGAACGAAGCGTAACTCTGTTCGGTGAGGGACTAATACTCGCACGGGCAAAATTCGGTGTGTGTTATGGCGCCACAGATGGGTTCGCCGCCAATCCGGGGGAACTCATCACAATTGACCAGAGTACCGGAGCAGGCAGTGTGATTGGTCCGACCGGTCTGAACAGCATAGACGGACTGGCGATCAATTCGTCCGGCGTCATCCTCGGCGCTGAAGTTAACGGCCAGGTACTCTACTATATCGATGAAGAAAGTGGAAATGCTTTCTTCGCTTCTGAGACACAGCGACGGTGGGACGCGCTCGCTTTTGACCGCGACGATGTCCTGTATGGCATCAGCTCCTCCTCACTTTATACCATTGAGCCAACGACCGGAGAAATAGATTTCATTGCCACGGTACCCCGCTTCAGCGGCATTGCCTTCGATCCCATCGATGGCACGCTGTGGGGAGTCGGAACGCGGGAGGTCTACATTGTCGACAAGACTTCAGGACAATCTAACCATGTCGGGAATACGGGTCTGAACGGCGCTATGACCGACATTCATTTTGACGCTGATGGCAATTTGTACGGCTCTCTGGACGGCAGTGGAAGCGACTACTTTCTGGTCTCGCTCGACAAGGAAACGGGCGCCGGCAGTGTCATCGGAGAGATCGGCATTTCACGAGTCAGAGGACTGGCCACCCGTTTTCAAAGACTACAGGGACGTCATATTGCGCGGAGCCGTTCAATCATCGCGTTCGGCGAAGTGCTGCTGGAGTTCGGCGCTACCAGAGCTGTGACGCTGCAAAGCATTGGTACGGACACGGTGACCATCCAAAGTGTCAGCATCCCGCAGGGTCGGTTCAGCCTGGCGGATACCCTGGCGCTGCCGCTCGCATTTGCCCCCGGCCAGTCGCTGCAATTGCGTGTCAGGTTTTCACCCACAGACACCATGCTGGTTGAAGAAGTACTCACAGTCGAGAGTGATGACGCAGATACGCCGTCACGCACCGTGTGGCTAAGGGGGCGTGGCTTCCGCATCAACTTTGCAGAGCCGCTGACCATGTATGCATCTACGGGCGTGCGCGGAAATAACCCGGGCAGCCTGATCAGCATCAATCCGGAAAACGGCGCGGGTACGTTTGTAGCATCGACGGAGCTCAATCGCATACCAGGACTGGCGATCGACTCCAACGGCATCATCGTTGGCTCGAACGGCCAGGACCTCTACTACATCGATGCCCTTACCGGCAAGACGGTCCTGGCTCTGGCCACAAACCTCGACCGCCTCGACGCCGTTGCTTTTGATTCGACCGATGTACTGTATGCAATAGACGATGATAGAGACATCTATGAGATCAAACTGCAACTTGGTCAGTTTCAAAAGCTGAGCCGGATCGACAGAGATTTACAGGGACTTGCGTTTGCACAGAACGGCGAACTCTGGGGTTCGAGTAGTCGCAATATCTATCGGTTAAACATCCATAATGGGCAAACCGCCCTCGTAGGTAATACAGGCCTGAATGAAAGAATTCCCGACATCACCTTTGATGACCTCGGCCGTTTGTTCGGCGCCGTGGGCGGCGGAATCGATGTGGACAACTTCCTGATAGAAATCAATCAGAACACTGGTCAGGGTGTACTTGTGGGTGAGATCGGTTTCCGGGCGGTGAGTGGCCTGGCGTTTGCGCCGCGACGTCCGGATGAGCCAACGCATGTCGATGACAGCGTCTCGCACCAGCTTCCCAAGAAGTTTGCGCTGGAACAGAACTATCCCAACCCGTTCAACCCATCCACCCAAATCCGGTTCGCCATCGCTAAATCCGGCCCGGTGACGTTGCGAATTTTCAATATCCGTGGCCAGATGGTGAAAACCTTGCTGGATGAAGAGAAAGAACCTGACTTCTACGAGCTGAGCTGGGACGGCACAGATGACAACGGCATACGACAGGCGAGCGGCGTGTACATCCTGCATTTGAAAACGGAAACAGCGGTGCTGTCACGCAGGATGACGTTGTTGAAATAGTGCCAGTATACGAAAGAAACGCTCCGGCAGAATGTCCGCCGAGCGTTTCTTCCGGCGCTGTTCCCGGCGAAGGTAACCGGCCATCTCTAAGACAAGTCGTCCTGTGCTTCGAGTTTCTGCTCGTCTCTCATAAACGTTTGTCTTGTTAAGTTCATTCTTGAGGGCTTGCTTTTCAGAAAATGATTACATAAGTTTACAAATCAGGGACAAATATCACTTCTGAAGCGGACCAGACTCTCATCGACTCATCAAACTATTGCTCAATCTTCCTGAATTTATAGTATGCCTTAAAACTGGGCCTTTAGAAGGAGAATATCATGCCCCTCGAGCTGATAATCTTCATCCTGGTTTCTGTTGTCGCGGTGCTGATTCTGATCTCGCCACCGGAAACCGGTCAAAAATACGCTGGTTTTTGGATTCGGCTGGCAAGTATTTTTGTGGACGGTGCGTTTCTTTCCCTGATTTTTGCCGGCATGCTGACAGTCATCACCGAGTTGATCTATCCCTTTATTTCTTCGATGGCCTATCTCGAATTCTGCTGTTCAACGAGAAAAAACAGACCCTGCACAACATGTTTGCCGGGACACTCATCATTAGGACCAAGGAGCCCGGACGATTGGATAGGTTGATCATCATTGGCTTGATTGTGGGTACAGTTTTTCTGGATGAGCTGTTTCAAGTCTATATACATAATTACGTTCAAGCTTATCGGTTTACGAGCAGGATCAATGCAACCAACATTATATGCGGGCGACTTTATTCTTGTGGACAACTATTGGAGAAAAGATAACTCTCCGAAACCGGGTGACGTGATTGTCTTTCAATATCCATTGGAAGAAGGTCTGCCATACATTAAAAGGTGTATCGCTGTCGGCAAGCAATCCGTCGAAATCAGGAATGGTCGGGTTTACGTTGACGAAAAGGCGGAGGGTAAAACAACAGCTCTTTCAGCAGAAGCTGAGCCGGGACCATTGCAAGCACGCGGCAGGTTATCGAGACCCGCGATTAGAAAATATATGGTGACCACATCATTACAAGCGTACACGATTCAAGAATATGATGAAAGCTGGCTGAGAAATGAGCCGTTCGGTCCTGTGAAAGTGCCGGAGAACCACTATTTTGTTCTGGGCGATAACCGTGATAACAGTTCAGATAGCCGGGTCTGGGGATTTGTTCCGCATGAAAATCTGATTGGCAAAGTTGGCGTGATATATCTGTCGTGGGATGATGCCAGCAATTCGGTTCGATGGTCACGAATCGGCAAGGTTGTACAATAGACAAAGGGGGGACAGGGGGGATTCGAGAAACGACACGTTACTCTTCTGAATGAATAAACCATAAGGCAACCCCATGAAATACATCCTCAGCCTCGACCAGGGAACCACCAGCTCGCGTGCGATCTTGTTCGACCACGCTGGCGCCATTCACGCCACGGCGCAGGAGGAATTTCGTCAAATCTTCCCACAAGCAGGATGGGTGGAACATGATCCGGAAGAAATCTGGACCTCACAATACCGTGTGGCCCGCCAGGCGCTGGAAAAAGCTGGCTGCACCGGCGCGGACCTCGCGGCCATCGGACTGACCAATCAACGGGAAACCACACTGGTGTGGGACCGCCGGACCGGTGAGCCGGTCTATAATGCCATCGTCTGGCAGGACCGCCGTACCGCCAACATCTGCAGCAGATTGCAGCAGCGTGGACTGGCGCCGCTGTTTAAGCGCAAGACGGGCTTGATCATCGATCCTTATTTTGCCGGCACAAAAATCGCGTGGCTGCTGGAACAGACGCCCGGGCTGCGCCAACGTGCTGAGCGTGGCGAGCTTGCCTTCGGTACGGTGGATACCTGGCTGATCTGGAAACTGACCGCCGGGCGCCTCCATCTCACCGATGCCACCAACGCCTCGCGCACACTCTTGTTTAATATTCACACCGGCGAGTGGGACGATGAATTGCTGGAGGTACTGGAAATACCGCGGGAAATGCTGCCAGAGGTGCGCGCGTCGAGCGAGGTGTATGGCGAAACCGAGCCAACGTTGTTCGGCGAGGCCGTGCCGATTGCGGGCATCGCCGGCGACCAGCAGGCCTCTTTGTTCGGGCAGATGTGCACGCAAGCGGGGATGGTCAAGAACACCTACGGCACCGGCTGCTTCGTCGTGCTCTACACCGGCGATGAAGCGATCACCTCTGAGCACAATTTGCTGACCACCGTGGCTCGCAAAATTAACGCCAAGTTGACCTATGCTTTGGAGGGGAGCATTTTTGTCGCTGGCGCAGCCGTGCAGTGGCTGCGCGACGGACTCGGCCTGATTTCCGGCTCAGATGAGATCGAAGCGCTGGCTGGCCAGGTTGACCATACTGACGGCGTTTACTTTGTGCCGGCCTTTACCGGCCTGGGCGCGCCGCACTGGGATGCGTACGCGCGGGGCGCTATCATTGGCATCACCCGCGGTACACAGCCGGCTCACATCGCGCGTGCCACGCTGGAGAGCATCGCGCACCAGACCGTCGATGTAGTCGAAGCGATGGTTGCCGACTCCGGTCTCGAGATCGCAGAGCTGCGCGCTGATGGCGGCGCCAGCCGAAACAACCTACTCATGCAGATGCAGGCGGATCTGCTGCAGACACCGGTCGTATGCGCAAAAGTAGCAGAAACCACGGCGCTGGGCACAGCCTATCTCGCCGGACTGGCGGTCGGGTATTGGCACGATGAAAAGGAAATCGCAACGCAATGGCAGGCGCAGCGCCGTTTCGAACCTGCGCTCAAGCAATCAGATGTGCGTGCACAGCGCATGCGCTGGCAGGAGGCGCTGCGCCGGGCGCGGAACTGGGAGAAACCGCTTGAATAAGACGCTGCAACAAGACGCATGGTAAGCAAATTTTCAGCGTGCACCAACGTTCGACAAAGCAAGCGATGAAAAGGGAGAATACAAAACTTATCGGCATCCTCGCCGGGATGGGTCCGAAATCCACGCCGCCATTTCTCGACCAGGTGGTCGCGCAATGTCAGATACAATATGGCGCACGCAACAATCCGCCAGCGCTGCTGCAACAGGGACTCGCAAAAGAGCCGCTGGCTTTTTTCAAGGTAGAAGACGATCCCAACTATTTCGCAATCTTTCAAACTGAAGAAGAGATCCGTGATTTGCAGCCAAAGCTGAGTCTGCTGGAGCAGCTCCATCCTTTCGGTGTGGCGGCAACTGCCCCCGGCGATGCAGCGGATTGCGTGTCGCGCTACTTTGCGCCGAGTTATGGCATCCCGGAAGATCCTGTGACGGGCTCCATCCACTGCGCCCTCGTGCCCTATTGGGCCGCAAAGCTGAACAAAAAGCACATCCGTGCGCATAAGCTATCGTCTCGCGGCGGCGAGCTTTTATGCGAACATCTTCAAGACAGGGTGAGCATCGCCGGCGAGGCGGTTAAGTATCTCGAAGGCACGATCTATTTATAGCGCCATCTAGCCCGGATATTCACTTGCGCAAGGAGACTCTCCGCTCAACAGCAGCGGAGCAGGCTCCGTTCAGGCTACAGTAATACCCACATCTGTTTACGGTTAACTCCGCCGCTAATTACCGTGATGCTCCTCACGTTAGTCTTCCCCTTGCGCTCGTACAATCATGCCATCTTAACTTACTTGAACCTGGTATTCACGGAGTTGAAAGATGGCGCGCAATATTGGATCATGGCTCGGGTGCCTGCGCGGCCAGAAACTTGGCCATCGCCATAAA
Source organism: uncultured Calditrichaceae bacterium (assembly GCA_964629935.1). Lineage (GTDB taxonomy): Bacteria > Zhuqueibacterota > Zhuqueibacteria > Oceanimicrobiales > Oceanimicrobiaceae > CAZVSL01. The sequence continues at coordinate 8,449 of CAZVSL010000100.1, forward strand.
CGTTTCCTTTGCAGAAGTCTCTTATTTTTTGCACATTCCTTCCGTCATTTTTCTACCGGGAAAATGAGCCCAAACTATTCCGGCTGCTAATGAACTTGAACTGAGACGATTCATCCATTAGCCTGAATTATTCATGTAATGGAGGTGTGAATACGTTGGGTGTTCAGCATAAAGGGAGTGTGAACTTGGTGAACTTCAAAAAGTCTTCGCTTTTTTACTATCAAGGCCTGGTACCATAATAGAATGCCGAGTTATTTATTCACACCCCCTTTAGGCTGTCAAGACACGCTAAAGCGTGAACACCGACCCTACCCTCTAATAGTCAGAATTTCGATTTTGAGCGTAAAATGCCGGTTTGTGAATAATCAAGGTTAGCACATATTCGTCTCATTCGCAGCTAAAACCTTGTGGCTCCAAGCTGTCCGGGGCGGACTAAAGGATCTCTGCATGACAGTTGAAATGGTTGTGGTATTGGCGCTTGCCGTAATCGCTATTATCTTGTTTGCTACAGAACGGTTGCCGGTGGACCTGGTAGCGTTGCTCATCATGGGCATATTGCTTGGCAGCGGTATTCTTTCTGTCGAAGAAGGTTTATCCGGCTTCAGCAACACAGCGACCATCACGGTGGGGGCCATGTTCGTCCTGAGCGCCGGCTTATTTCGCACCGGCGCTGTCAGTTCGCTCGGTCTATTGTTCACTTATCTCAGCAAGCACAGTTATTTGCTGCTACTTCTGACCCTGATGGTCATTTCCGGGGTTGTCTCCGCTTTCATCAACAACACCGCAACCGTCGCCATTCTCATGCCTGTTATTCTCAGTATTACCGGCGATACAAAACTCAGTGCTTCGAAGCTGCTCATGCCCCTATCATTCGCCTCGATTTTTGGCGGCGTCTGTACGCTCATCGGTACCTCGACCAATATTCTGGTGAACTCTATTGCAGTCGGTCATAATTTGCCGGCATTCAGCATGTTCGAATTTTCTGCCCTGGGAATTGTCTTTCTTGTGGTGGGGACCCTGTATATGGTGTTGGTCGGCAACCGGCTCATTCCACACCGTCGCACGCACAGCGACCTGACACGCGATTTTGACATGGGTGATTACTTGACGGATATTGTACTTCTGCCATCGGCTAGATCCGTAGGCAAGCGCCTGGCCGAAGCTCCGCTGGTACAGGATATGGACATCGATGTCATCGGCATCACCCGCAAGAGCGTGACTGTGGTCATCCCGCCGCCAGACTATATATTGCAAGCCAACGATGTGCTGCGGGTTCGGTGCGATGTGCAAAAAATCCGTAAGCTCCAGGACGTCAAAGGCGTGGCGCTCAAAGCCGGCATGAAGTGGCGGGACCAGGACCTGGAATCGGAGCAGGCGGTACTGGTTGAAGCAGTGATTACACCGAACTCATCGTTGGTGGGAAAATCGTTGAAGCAGCTTGACTTTCGTGCGACGTTTGGCGCCACCGCACTGGCCATTCGGCGCCACGGCGCCCTGTTGCGCGGCAAGCTCGGCCGCATCAGTCTCAAGGCCGGCGACGCGCTGCTCATCGAAGTTAAGCGCGACCATCTGGCGCAACTAAAACAGCACCGTGCCTTTGTCATTGCCTCGGAGCTGCCCATGCCCAAGCTCCGCAAATCGAGAATTCTGGCTTCGCTCTTCATAATAGTCGGCGTGGTATTGACGGCTGCGCTTAACATCTTTCCTATCGTGGTCAGCGCCCTGATCGGCTGCGCCCTGTTGGTACTGAGCAAATGCATCAGTCTGGAAGAAGCCTACCAGGCGATAGAATGGAATATTATCTTCCTGCTTGCCGGCGTCATCACGTTGGGGATTGCCCTGGAAAAAACCGGCGCCGCGCAGGTCATCTCCAATCTCATGGTCTCGACCATCGGCGCCTGGGGTCCGGTGGCCATGATTTCCGCCTTCTATTTGCTCACGAACCTGACCACTGAGATGATGTCGAACAATGCCACGGCCGCCCTGTTTGCCCCCATTGCCATCGTGACGGCAGAAACCATGGGCCTGGATTCGCGGCCATTTCTGATCGCCGTGACCTTTGCCGCCTCAGCAAGCTTCATGACGCCGGTACCAGACCAACACGCTAATTTATGGCCCGGGCAAATACAGATTCACTGATTTCCTGCGGGTGGGGGCGCCGCTCAATCTTATTTTCTGGCTCCTGTCGTCTTTTTTGATTCCGAGGATTTGGCCGGTTGTGCCGTGAGGGGAGACATTTTGTTTGGGTTAAAACGCGCCTGTACAACAATAGACCAGATACCCTACTCCGCCGACTCAATTCTGGCACTCATCGAGCCTTTGCAATGCGGGATGCGCCAGTCCGGGCCATAACTATGGATTTGGCTTTGTTTCAGCTCGGCGCGTTCTTTGGTTGTGGTGTCCACGATAACGCGGCCGCGCGCATCAACTTCGCAGGCCATGCGGAATGCGGTTTCGGCGCTGTGGCCAAAAAGCTGCATCAACATTTCGATAACATAGTCATAGGTATGGTCGTCATCATCGAGCAGGATGACGTGGTAGCGGGGAATGTGAATGGGACGTTTCTTGGAACGCTTGCGCGTTGATTGATCGACTTCCGGCACGCTTTCAGTGGCTGTGGCTGAAATCAGCATAGTATGACAATATACTTTGCAAGATCAGAAAAATCAAGGTGAAGTTTTTGCTTGACTTTTTTGCGATTATTGCCTAAACTAAATGCGCTTGCAGGGCGATTTCCCGTCGCTTTGACGTTGAGGTTTCAGCCCTACCTGTCGATACCACATGTAAGCTCAGGCTTGCAAATTGATTCCGCAAATATCTACTATAAAGGTATTCAAATCTAAACGAATAAAGGGAATTTGTCCTCAGTTGCATCCGTTATTTTAATTACTTTTTCCTCCATGTTTTGATGGCTAGCTGATGGTGTTTGATGGCTTACTATGAGAGAACATACCGCATTGGTTTCGGCGGTGGTCTGACTCCCGCAATTAAATATTTACTCATATCGAACGTTGCGATATTCGTCCTCGGGCTGCTTATTCCCAATGGTGAGAATATTATCGTCAAGTGGTTTGGCCTGACGCCCGGCACGGTTTTTACAAAATTTCAGTTGTGGCAGTTTGTGACCTACATGTTCGTGCATGGCGGCATCTGGCATCTGGTTATGAACATGTTCTTTCTGTGGATGTTTGGCGGTGAAGTGGAACGTACCCTGGGTACGCGCGAATTTGTCAAATACTATGTCATTTGCGGTCTGGGCGGTGCACTCGTTCATCTCATCATCAACTTCAACTCGCCGGTGCCGGTGGTTGGCGCGTCCGGTGCTATTTTTGGTGTGATGGCAGCGTTTGGCATTCTGTTTCCGGAACGCACGATCACCTTGCTTCTTTTCCTGGTGCTGCCGGTGCAGATGAAAGCCAAATACCTGGTAATGATTTTTGCCGGCATCGCGCTTCTGGCCGGTGCAGCCAGCACCAATGATGGCGTTGCACATTTTGCCCACCTCGGCGGCATGGTGGCTGGCTTTATCTATCTGAAGCTGGACTGGCGTCTGGACTACGTCGGTAACTGGCTGCGGCAACAGCGTGAATCCCGTAAAGTTGTACAGGATTTGAAGAAACATCAAGCGATGCAACGCATTCGCGAACGGGTGGATGAAATTCTGGACAAGATCAATGAAGTTGGCTACGATCAACTCGATGAAGAGGAAAAGCGGATTCTGCGGGAAGCAAGCCAGAAGTTCAGCGAGGAAAAGGAGCCTGAATAGGAGAACAACTTCCTTCATGCGTATCATGAAAGAATGGAGGCTGCCTCACACGATACGTAAGAGACAACTCTTACCCCTCCTGCTTTTTTTAATCCCCGTACTTTCTCAGACAACTCAAGCATCGCCAAACGATTGGGAGCGCGAGCTGCAGCTTAATGCGCGTAAGCTGGATGGCGATTTCTATTATGTGCCGGTACAGAAAATCGCCGAGACCCTCAATTGCCACACCTATTACAGCAACAAAGTGCACAAAGCTGTTATCTACATCGGTGAAACACGCGTGATCGTGACGGCTTTCAATCCCTTCGTGCTGCTGGACACACAGGTTCTGCAAATGCCTGTAGCCACCCGCTTTGAAGACAGCGACATTCAAGTTCCGATCAAATTCTTTCTGCCCATCCTGAGACAGGCACTGGCCAGCGCCATCAGTGGTCAAACCAATGGCGACATCACCGCCGGCGGCGCTAATATTCTCGGCGCGCCTGTCGAGCAAAAAGCCAACGGCACCCTCATCCGGGTGAAAACGCGGGCCAAATTCAAACGTTCGGATATGAGTCTCCGCTATAGCCGAAATTGGCTCTATCTCGATATCTTCGGTGGCAAGATTGACACAGGCAGTTTTGGTAAACGTATTGACTCAAAGCTGGTGCAGGAAATTGTACCGGTGCAGTTGCAGCAGATGGTGCAACTGTCCTTTCATCTGGAACGGAATGTATCTGAGAAAGACATCCAACTGACGCAGCTCGATGACGAGCTGCTGATATCCATTCCCTCGACAGAAGGCCTCAGCCCTGACCTGCTGCAGAAATTGCAGGAGGTGCAGAAAAAGTGGCGCATCGACAAGGTCGTCATCGATCCAGGGCACGGCGGGCGGGATCCCGGAACCATCGGGCCACGCGGCACTTATGAAAAGGATGTGGTGCTGAGCATCGCCAAAAAACTCAAGCTTATGCTCGAGCGCAACCTGGACGTCGAGGTGCTGATGACGCGTGCATCAGACAAGTACATTTCGCTGAAGGAACGGACGAAATTCGCCAACAAGCATGAGGGCAAATTGTTTGTCAGCATCCACGCAAACTGGAACCGAAATCGCAGTGTCAGCGGCACCACAACCTACTTTCTCGGTCTGGCAAAATCTGATGAGTCGCTGGAAATCGCGCAGCGCGAAAACGCCGTCATCAAATATGATGACGGGCCTTCCCATTACGATCAACTGACGGATGAAAAGATCATTCTGGCAACCATGGCGCAGAATTCCTATAATAAGGAAAGCCAGGACTTCGCGGCCATGATTCAGGAGCGGGTATGTTATCATACCGGCTTACGCAATCGCGGTGTCAAACAAGCCGGATTCTATGTAATGGTCGGCGCTTCCATGCCGAACGTCCTGGTAGAAACTGCGTTCATGTCCAACAAGCGCGAAGAACAACTCCTGCGCACGAAATCCTTTCAGGAGAGAATTGCGCGCGGCATTTACGAAAGCGTGAAGCGTTTCAAACAAAAGTACGAAGCCACGATTCAGACCAGTAATTGACTCTCATATCCTACTGGACCGAAGCATCTTCTACAAAAGTTCTCTTACTCAGGTGACGCACAACAAGGCTGTCACAGAGGCTATCACCAACATTTTTCTTTGATTTGTCGTCCTGATTTCGTAAAGTTGCTCCGCTTTTTACGATTTTAATTCAACCCGGAGGAAATGAAATGGTAGACCGCTCGCAGTATACACTCTTCAGCGGGGG
>CAZVSL010000101.1:0-11520 GCA_964629935.1 uncultured Calditrichaceae bacterium
CTGCATCTGCTGGCCCGGGTCCTGGCGCAGGAAGCAGTCGTGCTCGTGCTCGATGACTTCGAGCGGAATCTGACGATGGACGGTACAGCATTCCGCGATCCCGCGGTGGCGGAATACGTGCAACTGCTGCTAAAAAACGCGCGCCGCGGCCGGCTGCTCCTGACCTGTCGCTATCCGGTGCCGGGAACCGATGACTATCTGGCGCAAATCCCGGTTGGGCCTCTGAGCCCCGCGCAGAGCAGAAAGCTGCTGCGCCGTCTGGACCATCTCCGCAAGCGAGATTCTGACGAGCTCGCATTTGTGCTGCGCACCATCGGCGGCCATCCGCGCATGCTGGAATTTCTGGATGGCCTGCTCGCCGGTGGCCGCGGCCGGCTGGCCCATGTGACCGAAAAACTAAAAAGGCTGCTCCAGGATGCTAATGTCGAGGTCAGGACGGCGCACGATGATCTTGAAGCAGGTTTGCAACAGGCCCTCACCCTGGGCACGCGTGATATTTTTTTGCAGGAGCTGCTGCACATCGTACGCGCCGAAGATGCGGAAGAAATTCTGCTGCAGGTAGCGGTGAGCAACCTGACTGTCACACCTGCCGGCGTGGCGCACATGCTTGCCGACGCTCCCGCACAAGAGACGGCTGCTGTTGAGACCATCTTGCGGCGGCTTGCCGACCTCTCCCTGCTGCACCGCTTTCCGGATGGCTCTGTCTGGGTACACCGCTGGACAGCCGAAGGGCTGGCCATAACCACCTCCCCGCAAACGCATTGCGAGCGCGCCAACCGGGCCGGGCGTTACCGTTGGTGGCGAGCGCAGCAGGAAAGCCAGACACTCGACGACGCCTGGGAGGCTGTCCGCAATCACCTTACAGGCCGGGACTATGATGCTGCCAGCCAGATTGCTCTGGCATGCTGCCACGGTCTGCAACGCTCAAACCAGTCCGCAACTCTGGCAACCCTTGCAACCGAGGTGCTGGCAACTCTGCCGCTGGAGCATGAAAATTACGCTATCTTAGCGGACATGGAGGCCGCGGCTTATCTCTCGCTAGGCTTTATTGCTACAGCCCGGGCGCGCTATGAATCTTTGGTGACTCTGTACGAAACCAGGGTGCGTGCCGAGCCAGACCGTGCCGACTACCAGCGCGACCTGTCGGTTTCTTATAACAAAATGGGCGACTTGTATGTCGCCCTGGGCCAGGGTGAGCAGGCGCGCGATGCCTTCCAGCGCTCGCTTGAGATCCGAGAACGTCTGGTGCGTGCCGAGCCAGACCGTGCCGACTACCAGGTAGATCTGGCTACGTCGCTGGTCAGGATAGCACAAATAGACGATTCAAAACAGCAGGAATGCTATACCAGAGCTCTTGCGATTTTACAGACATTGGACAGCGAAGGCCGCCTGAATCCTGCGGACAAACCGAAGATCGCCTGGCTCCGGCAACAGCTAAGCGTCAATGAATAGAAAAAGGTAATTACTATGAAATACTGGAAGATCCGCAGAGCTATCTGAGGCAGTAGTGCGATCCTCGCCTTACGGCGAGACTACAAACGTTCGTAGTTGCGCCGTAAGGCGCACATTCCCACAAGAGAACCATCATGTACGAATACAGAAAAATGACTCCTGAACAAAGAGCTGCCGTGTTAGCCGAACGCAAAGCACGTGGATATCCTTTGCACGAACCGCCACACTTTGAGGAAGGTGTAAACACCTACATGCTGACGGGCGTTTGTTTTGAGCACAGAAAGATTCTAACTTCAGCCAGCCGTTTGGAGGAATTTTCGCAGGCATTGATTTGTGGCATCAAGAAGGCTATTAGCGCTAAGGTATACGCCTGGGTCGTTTTGCCAAACCATTATCATGTGCTTGCCGAGGTCGACCTGACGGTCTTTCGAGCCTGGATTGGCCGTCTGCACAATGGCAAATCAACACAGTGGAATCGCGAGGATGATCGTCCCGGACGCACGGTATGGTACCGTTTTTCCGATCGCAAAATTCGTAGCGACAACCATTTTTATGCTTCTATAAACTATATTCACTTCAATCCCGTGCGCCATGACTGTGTGGAGAAAGCTGGCGACTGGCCATGGAGCAGCCTGCATGAATACCTTGAGCATGCAGGAAAAGAGACGCTCGCGGAGTGGTGGCGCAAATATCCAATTTACGATTATGGCAAAGGCTGGGATGATTAGTTCAGTTCGTAGTATGTCCGTAAGGACAGTGTTGCAGTCGTAGTATGTCCGTAAAGACAGTGTACTCGCCTTATGGCGAGACTACAAACCCTGCTACAAACCCTGCACACAAACTCACGACCGCGTTCAATCTTCTACGCAAAAACGTTGAGTAGCGTGTAAGCTATGGGAAGATATGTAAATCCCATCGAATGAGGTATATTTGGCCATTCAGAGTTTTGGCTCTCTCTCCGGTTGTCAACCATGCCTGAACATGATCCTATGTCAACGCTCCCGACACGAATAACCCGACTGCGTCCTATCAAGCAGCGGCAGAGGTTCTGTTGCCCGGCCCGGCTGATTCTACTGCTGTTTGTTGCGGCCGCTGTTCTGCCTTCCGCTATGATGGCGCAGAATGCCGGCGGCAGCTCGATACAGGAAGAAGTCACCGTCACGGTCAACAACATCGCCATCAATGGTGAGAATTTCTCGCTGCGCGGCCTGGACGCACATTTCCCGTACCCGATCATGTCGTCGATATCCATTCTCGATGCGGATGGCAACCCGGTGCTGGGACTGGCTGATACATTGCGCTGGCTAACGCCCAATGACCTGGCGCAAATAGGCCTGCCGGTGTCACAAATCTGGCAGCCTTTGCTGGAATACCATCTCGAGGATCCGACATTTCCTGCGGACCAGGATGTCTATAATCAAATTCCCGCGCCGCTGATTACCGAGGTGCGCGAAACCACACGCCTGCCCACCAGCACCATGCTGGTGATGGATGTTAGCTCCAGCATGTCAGAAGAGATAGACCTGGTTAAGCTCGCAGCAGAGACGTTCATCGACCTGCTCAGACCGGTGGACCAGGCGGGCATCATCCAGTTTGCCGATACTATCAAAGCCTTTCAGCCCATGACGGGCGACAAAGAGCGCCTCAAAGAGGTGATCGCTGCCACGCAACTGGGGAATGGTACAGGTTTGCGGGACGCTATTTTCTTTGGCATCCAGCAAACCAGGAACGCGCCCGGCCGCAAAGGTCTCATCGTCTATACAGATGGTCGCGACAATCTGTCTTCCGTCGGTCCGACAAGCATTATCAACGCCGCCAGGCTTTTCAACATTCCGCTCTTTACCATCGCTTTGGGAGATGAGACCAGTGAAGACCAGCTCGAGAGAATGGCGAATGAAACCGGCGGCTTGTTTTTCAAAGTTGCCAACGCTGAAGATATGGCATTCATCTATCGCAAGCTCACCGATCTGATCCGCAACTTCTATTTGCTTGCGCACACCACAACGGACCCCAATCAGAACGGGACCTGGCGGGTTGTGGATATTTCCATCAATACGCCGGACCTGCAAGGGCGCGGCCTGGGCAACTACTTTGTTGAAGATGTGCCGCCGCCTGCCACGACCGACCTGGCTCTCACGCTCAGCAGCATCACCGACACAACAACCGTCATAGATTCAGACACGCTGCCGGCTGTACGCCCGGGCGAGGACTACGTCTACAGGTTGACCATCAACAATCTTAGAGACAACCCGGCTGATTCCATCTGGCTGCTCCAGACTCTGCCGGATTCCGTCAAATTTGTCAGCGCCTCATTGCAGCCGGAATTCAGGAGGGACAATCTTGTTATATGGCAGGTTCCACGCGTCCAGGCAAACGATAGTGTGGTGGTCCGCCTTGCCGTGAGGACTGTTTCGGATTTGCCGGACTCAGTGCAGATGTTTGTCAGCACAGCGGAGATGTCGGCGGGCAATGATGACACGCCTGAAAACAACTTCGCTGCCGATACGGTTTACCTGTTCACAGAGCCGCCGCCTCCGCCAAACTACGATCTGCAGCTTGCGCAATTTGTCGATACGGACACCACCATTCAGCTCGCTGGCGAAACCGTGCCGGCCGTGCTCGCTGGCGACAGCTACAGTTATCGGCTCTTGCTTCGCAATCTGGGACCCGGCGCTGCCAACAGCATAACAGTTGAAGATACATTTCCGGATTCTACCACAATCTCCGGATTTAATCTGCCGCCGCATCTTCAGGAAGCGGGCCGTGCTGTCTGGCAATTCGATGCGCTTGCAGCAGGCGCTGAGCTTGAGCTCACATTCGCGGCAACTGTATCAGATTCGCTTGCAGATTCACCGATGCAGCTCGTGAATATTAGCCGCGTGGCAGCCGCCCTGGATACGAACGCGGCCAATGACTCTGCTGCCACCAGCGTTTATGCCGTCAATCGGCCGCCGCCGCCCACGCGCAATTATGACCTGGCGCTGACACAAACAGCGGAAACGGACACCACCATTGTTATTGACGGCGAGCCCGTCGCCGGCGTGCTGGCAGGAGCGCGCTATCGTTATAATGTGTCAGTGCGCAACAACGGCCCTGCGCGGGCAAGCAATGTCACGCTTACGGATATATTCCCTCAGGCGACCATCCTTTCCAATTTTAGTCTCGAACCCTCAGCCCGTGAGACTGACCGCTATGTCTGGCAATTTGATACTTTGAAGGCGGGAGCACAGATTGACATGTCATTCGATGCCACCGTGTCCGATTCGCTCGCAACATCCCCGCTGGAATTGATTAATCTTACGCGGGTTGCAGCCGCGCGCGATACCAACGCTGCCAACGACTCAGCGACCACCTCGGTGTTTGCCATTTCAGACGAAATCGTCCCTTCAGATCAGGTCGACCTCGCGATCTTTCAACGGGTTGTGACTGACTCTCTTACAGTTGCTGGCGGCGATACCATCTGGTACGCCCGAGCCGGAGAAACGTATTCGTACCTGTTACAGTTACAGAATCTCGGCGCTGATAACGCACGTGAGGTCACGGTGGTGGATAGTTTGCCGGCCAATCTGACGCTCAGCAATATGCGCGTCACCCCGACAAGCATTGAGAACGGCGTGCTGCATTGGGACCTGGGTTTTGTTTCCGCCGGCAAATCCGTGGATCTTTCTTTTGATGTTACGGTTGCGCTCGATATGCCGGAGGGCTTGAATTTGCTTATAAATGAAGTGCGGGCGCAGGCTGCTAATGAGCCCCTTGATGAGCTCGGTAACAACGTCGTGCGGGATACGGTGTTCAATCTCGTGCGCCCGCCGCTGGCGCCGGCGCCGCTCATCGAAGCTATGCCGGCAGTCGTGGAGGTTGGCGATAGCGTTACTGTGCGGGTGCAGGTGCGTGCGCCCATCGCTGCCTGGGATGTGCGTGTACTTCTGGCCGATGGCAGCATAGATTCAACTTATGCGGACGCGTTCATCGCCCGCACTGACCTGCCGCCAAATCAATGGGTTGAACTGGTTCCCAAATTTGGCAACACGCGCCTGTTCACAAATGCGGAACAGGAGGAGCTGGTGTTTGAGCTGCTCACCCTCGATAACTTCGACCGGGCGCAGTCTGCACGCAGCAGCGTTCTGGTGCAAAGCAACAACAACATGGTCCTGGAACGCAACGTCTTCGCCGCCAGTCGCGAACCCAGCCTGGCCATCCGCTTCAAGCTCAGCTCCAATCGCGTGGCGCGCATCGATCTGTTCGACCTAGCCGGTTCGCACATCACAAAGTTAGTAGAACAACCTTTCAATGCCGGCTGGAACCAGTTTTCCTGGGACGGCGCCACTGCCAGCGGCGAGAAGGTCGGCAGCGGCGTCTACATGGTAACGCTGCGTTCCGGCGCGTTCACCGACATCAAGAAAATCATGGTTGTACGATGAAGCAAACCATCACACTGCGCTGGCTGTTCTTGCTGCTCGTTCTGGCCAGTTTTAGCTGGAGCCAGCCGGCCTGGTCTCAGGTACGCAGCGGTATGGGCTATCTTAAGCTTGCTCCCGGCGCGCGCCAGGTTGGCATCTCCGGAACCCTCGCAGGTGGGCTCGATTTCAACGAGTCATTTTACATCAACCCTGCGGCTACCGGTTTGTCCCGTGACTGGCAATGGTCGGCTTCGTACACCAACTGGCTGACCGATGTTTACAACGCCAGCTTTCTCGCGAGCAAGCTGGTCCGGACACCCTGGAGCCGCTGGTCCAAAATCGGACTGGCCGCCAACTATCTCGGTGTACCTGAATTCGACAGCTCCGACAATGTTGCTGCGCCGGTGTCCGCAAACAACCTGCTGCTCGGGCTCAACTTCGGGCAACCTCTGGATGCGGCCAATCACATTTCTCTTGGCGCCAATGTGAAGTATTTTCGCTCACGGCTTGCAGATTTCGATGCGCAGTCACTTATGGCGGATGTTGGCCTGCTGTATCGCACGCCGCGCCTTCGGCTGACAAAAGATAATTCCGGTTTTCTGGATTATGCCATTTTTTCAGCCGGACTCTCCGTTGCAAATCTCGGCAAATCCGTCACCTTCCTTTCCGAAAGCACGCCTTTGCCGCGCACCATACGGGCCGGCATCGCCGTCAATCTCGGCTCCCATCGCGGTTTGCAGGTCAGTGTGGCAGCCGACTATCACAAAACGCGCGATGAGAACAGTTTCATGACCATCGGCTCGGAGGTGGCCTGGGGCGAAGTCATCGCACTGAGGTGGGGATACCGGTTTGAAGACCATCTGCTGGGCAAGTTTTCGTTTGGCGCAGGTATTCGGCTCGATGACCGGGTTTCGGCTGCACGCCAGGCCTTGCCCGGACGCGGCAACGCCATGCGTTTCGACCTGGCCGGGAACCAAAGCAGCGATTTTAGCTCGTCTCTGTTTCATGGCAGCGTTACGCACTTTCCAATCGGACCGGAGCCATTTCGGGTGATGCAGCCGGCAGGCCGCGATACGCTCGATGCGGATAGCGTGCGCTTTGCCTGGGAGCATTCCGTGGACCGCGATCTTTATGATGAGCTCGGATACTGGCTCATGGTAGACAGCGACAGTCTGGCTATCGTGCAAGCGGTGCAGCGCGCCCGCAGCGGCGATGAAACTCTGCTGCACGCGCTCAACAGCGGCAACTCTGTGGCAATGAGCCGCCGGCTACAGCAGAAGCAAACCAGCGCCACCCTGAACAACCTCAAGTCCGGCGACTATTACTACGCGGTGCTGGCGCATGACTCGGACAATCACATCCGTCTGGCAACCAGGAACGAGCAGGATATCGGGCGCTTTCATATCGCCGTGGCAGAGCTTCATATTACGGATATTCGATTTGATTACAGTCCATGGATCACGCAGGATGATTATCAGGGCACGCTGCATATTACAATTGCCAATCTGGGCCAGCGAACTGCAAACGATTTTCACCTCGATGTATTTGACAGTACGACGGTGCAGCTCTCCGGTAAGAATATGGAGCTGGCAGATGAGCCGGGCGCTCTGCTGGCCAGCCGCACGCTGCCCGCTATCCCTCCCGATGAGACCATCACCGCCAGCATCGAATGGCGCACGAGCGAGAACGGCTTGCACCACATCATCGCTGAAATTACGGAGGCGGCCATAACAAACGGCGCGGATGTGCAATACCTGGCAGCCAGGGACGAAGCGGCTTTCTACACCATACCGAAAGGCGCGCTGGTTTTGCCGGATACAGTGTTGAGCCAGACCATCCGCAGGATCAATTATGAACTGCCTTATGTCGGCAAAGTCTTCTTTGACAGTCTCTCGGCGGAAGTAGCGCCGCGCTTCACGCAGGACTGGGTTGTAGAGCCATTGCTGGCAACATTGGCCGAGCGGCTGCAGGAAAACCCGGAAATCAAGATCGACTTACTGGGAACCGCTGACCCCAACTCCGGCGAGCACGATGTTGCTTTGGCACAGGCGCGCGCACAAAACGTGTTCGATATCCTTGTGAGTCTCGGCGCAGATGCAGCACAAATCGAAATTTTACCGGGGATGATTCTGCCCGAGCGCCGCCTGCCGCGCTATGAGCGGGATGCGCGCTGGCTACTGCAGGAGAGGCGCAGAGTTGACGTCATCACGCCGGTGGCCAGGGAAAATCGACTGTTTCGGCCGCTGAAGCGGCATTTCAATGAACGCACTATCTCGCCTGCGATTTTCCGGGCGGATGTGGTCAGCGCCTTGCGCCTGCAATCCGGGGCGTTGTTGGTCACCTCCGCCAATCTTGCGGACTCGACGGGCCTCGGTGAGGCCCTGGTAGGTAGCGATGTGCGCGGAGACATCCACTGGCAATACCACGAAACCAGCGGTCAGACCGAAAGCTGGCATGACAAACCTGTGCGTTATCGACTGGCGCTGGTCGATTCCCTCGGCCGCAGATTCCGGACACGTCCGGGTGATGCTTATCTGCAGACGCGCGCTGTCGCGCGTGAGCGCATGTACTTTGGTATCGCCAAATTCGGTGTGGCCGAGCCGCTTTACAGCTTCTACCGCGACAATCTCCTTGAGCGGCTGCCAGAACTACTCGCACGTCCTCAAACCCGGCTTAAATTCGTCGGGCATGCCTGTCCCATCGGGCCAGAGGCCATCAATGAAGCGCTGTCCAAACGCCGGGCGCATGTTTTCCATCAGAATTTCCTCAAGGATGTCCAAGCCCGCTATCCTGAGGAACTCAGTAGCATCAAACAGCGCCTCGATCAACCCCGGGGTTACGGTGAAGACCGGCCCTTTACCTTCCTGGGACCGGACGGCGGCGAGATTTTGATGGGAGATAACACCCTGCCCACCGGGCGACAGCTCAACCGCCGAATTATGGCGGTCTTTTACGATGTTGAGTGAAGTCGCTTTCCTGCCAACCTCATGCTTTGAGTTTTTTTTTTCCGATCTACATCGAAATGGCTGTAACCTCCGTCTGCAATCGTTCCAGGTGTATGTATTAAAACGATAATATCTTGTTAACGGACTGAAATCATTATCCATAAGAAGCCGTACATCTGGCTGCGCCTGGCTCTTGCGTTTGCCAATCTGCTGCTAAGGCCAAAGCACCCGTCAGTATTTGCCGACAGGCTGGCTCAGGTGCTGCAGCGCACGATACGAAAGCAAACAACCGCGGCCGAAGGATTGTGCCTGCAGCGCGTGCACGCACATCATAGAGCGCTCAGCGTATCGCCGAGACAGATACAGCGCGTTGTCTTCGGAACGCCGGTGCATGAGGAGGGCAGCGCGATAACTGCGACCGCCGAGGGGCTTGTCGTTACCGAGACCATTGCCCGGCGCTGCAAACATGCGAGCAAACAGCCGTTCTGGTGTTTGTTCCTTTTCCATCTGATTCGTGAGTTCAGGCCGCAAAGCTGCCTGGAGCTGGGAACCTCACTCGGTGTGTCAGGCATGTATCAGGCGGCTGCCTTACAACTAAACGGAGCCGGACGATTGGTCACAATTGAGGGCGATGCAACTCTGGCTGGTTTGGCGCGCGAAAATTTCGCCGCTCTCACTCTTGCTAACGCCGAAGTGGTGCAGGGCAGATTTGAGCGGACTCTCCCGGGCGTGCTTGGTGACCACGGCCCGGTCGACCTGGTTTTTATCGACGGCGGCAAGAACGACAACGCGTTACTGCAACAGTTCGAGGATATCTATCCTTTTCTGATGCCAGAGGCAATTTTACTAATTGACGATATCTACTGGTCAAGCAAGATGACTGCAGCCTGGCAAATTCTGAAACAAGACCGGCGCATACGAACTGCAATCGATCTCTACGCCGTCGGAGTGTGCTCTGTGAGCAAAGACGGCGAAGCGAAAACCGGAACAGTAATCTGAATTGAGACACACTCAGCCGTCTTTTTCTATCATCATCCCGACGCATAACCGACCGCAACAGTTGCGACAATGCCTGGAGGCCGTGGTTCGTCTCGATTATCCGAAAGAACGCTTTGAGGTTATCGTTGTCGATGATGGCAGTGAGTTGGCTCCGGCCGGCGTGATCAAGTCCTTTACGGACAGCCTGCAAATCGCCCTTCTGATCCAACCGAATGCCGGACCCGCTAGCGCCCGCAACTACGGCGCGCAGGAGGCGAGCGGCGATTTCCTCGCTTTCACGGATGACGATTGCCAACCGGAACCCAACTGGCTGCGCGCCTTTGCTGAAGTCCTGTCTCGTGAGCCCGGTTGTCTCGCCGGCGGCCGGACCATCAATGAGCTGAGCAATAATCCCTTCTCAGAAGCGAGCCAGATAATCGTTGATATCGTCTATCGCCACTACAATCAACAGCCGGCGGCAGCGACCTTTTTTGCCTCCAACAATATGGCCATCGCAAGAGATGGTTTTTATAAGCTGAACGGCTTCGATAACGCGTTCAGAACTTCCGAGGACCGGGATTTTTGTGCACGCTGGCTGCAGATAGGCGGGCGTATGGTTTACGTAGCAGACGCGCTCATAGGTCATGCACATCACCTGAGCTTTAGCACGTATTGCCAACAACATTTCAACTATGGCCGCGGCGCCTACAGATTCCAAACAAAGTGCAGGGAGGCCAACCAGGCGCGCCTTACCTCCGACTTCAAATTTCATCTGAACCTGCAAAACTGGCTGATCTATCCGTTTACACGGGTCAGAAAAAAGCGCGCCAGCCTGCTTGCCGGGTTGCTGATCGTATGGCAAGTCGCGAATCTCGCTGGCTTTTTGTTTGAGGCAATCAGGGGCTCAAAAAATGCAGAAAAGAAACCCAAGCATAGCTCTATTGAAGCTCAAGTGCCAATATCCAGGATATCAGAATCATGAATACCGCACAGTTAACTCTGTTTCGTCAAAACTCTTGGCTTGTGCCATACAACCGCTGTGTGTGTTCATGACTGAAAAAGTTAACTGGCTTTGCATAATGACGTGTATCCCCGGGACCAAACCATGCTAAAACTCGCTTTCATCGGATGTGGTCGTGCTACCACATCCTTGCACTTACCTGCAATCAGTCGCATTCCGCAGGTGGAAACCGTTGCGCTGGCAGACCCTGATGAGCAGGCGCTGGCGCTGGCGGCGGATAAATTCGCGATCAAAAGGCGTTTCGAAAACTACAAAGATCTCTTGCAACAGCATGATATCGATGTCGTTGCTGTCTGTACTCCGGCAGCCACGCACACAGAAATCGCGCTTGAGGTGATGGCTGCCGGCAAGCACCTGTTTATCGAGAAACCGCTGGCGCTGAGCCTCGACGATTGTGACGTTGTGCTGGACGGTTCTCAGAATCACAGCAAGAAAGTGGCCGTGGGCTTCAACCTGCGCTTTCATCGCCTGGTGCAGGAAGCACGGCGGATTATCGGGCGCGGCGAGCTGGGCCGAATCGAACTGGTGCGTACGTGCTGGACCAGCGCCATCCGGCATCGTATGCAGTTGCCGGACTGGCGCAACGAGCGCAAACTCGGCGGCGGCGCATTTCTGGAAATCGGCGTGCACCACTTCGACTTGTGGCGCTACCTGACCGGCAGCGACATCGTTGATATCTTCGCGGCCAGCAACTGCGAGCGCTGGCCTGACCGCACCGGCGCCG
>CAZVSL010000101.1:11530-13875 GCA_964629935.1 uncultured Calditrichaceae bacterium
CCGTGACCGCCAACCTGAGCTGCGGCGCCCTCGCCAGTGCTGTGTTCTCGGAGGTCGCCAACGACAACAATCAGATCGATATCTATGGCGAAAAAGGCATGCTGCGGATCCTGCTGTTTCAATTCGATGGCATCGAATTCTATTCTATCGACAGCAGGCAGGGCGAGGCGGCAAATCGAATCAAACGCTTGCAGCAGTTTGTGCGCGACCTTCCGAAAGGCGTATCGATCATGCGGCAAGGCGGCGATTTCCTGCTCTCCTATCTGGCTGAGTGGCAGCATTTCATCGCCGCAATCGAGAAGGATACACCGGTCGGCTGCTCGGTACTGGATGGCAAGCGCGCCGTGCAAGCAGCTTTGGCTGCTATCTTATCTTCCGACATAAGGCGCCCGGTGGATTTACATCAGAATAGCAAAGGCAAGGCGCCGGAAGGCAAGTTCACAGATGCCGACTGAATCCAAAACGGAACCAGACAGCGCGCCGCAACAATGGCGCGGCCCGGAAACGCTTGCCGGCGCAGAGCAGGCCTCGACCTGGACTTCAAACTCCCTGCCCGTTTTTGCTTTTCTATGGGCGAGCGCCATCCTCTGTCATCAGAGCAAGTGGGCAAGCTGGATCGAATCGCCGGCAGACCTTACGTTTTCTGTCGCCGCCTTCCTGCTCTTGCTCTGGCCAGGTTCGCTCTGGTTGCTGGCCGGCGTCAGTGTGGCTCAAGTCTGGGAGTCCTGGTATAGCATGCCCTGGATTTCGAACCATTGGATGTTCACCACGTTTGTCAGCCTGACCATTCTTGCGGCTTACGGCGCCGTTGCTTTGCGACAGCGGTCATGTGACAGCAAGACGTTGTTCGAGACTGTGGCCCCGCTTTTGCGCCTTGAGCTCATCGTGCTGTATTTCTTTGCTGTCTTTCACAAACTGAATGCCGATTTTTTCAAGCCGGAAGTCAGTTGTGCCGCAGCGCTTTACCTGCGTGTGGCCGGCAAGCTCGCCTTTCTGCCGACGCAGCTCTGGGCGCAACAGACGGCTATTTATCTGTCGCTGCTTATCGAAGCCGCGATCCCGGTCTTGCTCATGCTCAGACCGTTGCGGATTGCCGGTATTTTGCTCGGGGCCGGATTTCACTACCTGCTGGCTCTGGACGGCTACTTCAATTTTGCCAGCATGCTATTTGCAATGTTCTTTCTTTTCGCACCGGCAGACTTTCTTGACCTGTTCTCAGCGACTCGCGCCGGCGCCTGGTTTCAGCGGCTGAGGCGAGCGGTTCAGCTTCGCCTGTGGCAGCGGCTGCGGTCCGGTCTGACGCTCTTGATTGTGTCTGTGGGCGCAATTTGCTTGCTCGTCTCGCCATGGACCGGACGCCCGTGGTTCAAACTCATTCAGGACTTGGGTGATGTCAAGGCCACGCCGCGCCACATGACTTCCTACCTCTTTGAATATGGCTGGTATGTATTCGGGCTGGCATTGATTGTCATCTTTGTTTATACCATACGTGCAGGAGGGCGAGCCAGACTTTCATCACCGTCCCGGCTGTTCAGAGTGAGGCCAGCGCTGTTGCTGTGCTTGCCGATACTCATGTTTGTCAATGGCAGCGCGCCCTATTTAGGCATCAAAACCGAGACGGCTTTTGCCATGTACAGCAACCTGCGTATAGAGGCAGGCCACAGCAACCATTTCCTTGTCCCTGAGTCCTTGAATTTGCTTCCGTACATGCAGGATCTGGTTACAATCCATGCTGCAACGGACACTGAACTACAGAAGGTTGCGGAACGGGATTATCTTATCCCATATTTTGAGTTCAGCTCTTATGTCAGTCGCAGGGTCACGCATGACGACGATTTTTCTGTGGTCTATGAGCGCGGCGGTGAAATCAGCGATGTTGCTTCTGTGCGCAGCGACTCTGAGCTGAGACGACCGTTGCCATATTTCGTACGCAAGTTGCTTTTCTATCGCACGGTGCAATTGCAAGAGGTGAATACATGTCGACATTAGGTGCAAAGAATGCGCAGCGCTCAGGCAGGCCCGCCATGTCTGTAGTTCTGGCAACGCCGGACACGTTTGAGACCATCAAACCCACTTTGTCGCATTTGCAAAAGCAAACGGTATGTGAGCGCTTGGAGCTCGTCATCGTTTGCCCGCATCGCCAAACGCTCGATCCGGATGAGTCCTGTCTGACAGGGTTCTTCGGCTACAAAATAGTGGAGATCAGCAGTTTCGATTCTATCGGGCAGGCGAATGCTGCGGGCGTTCAGGCTGCCTCGGCAGAAGTCGTGGCGCTGGCCGAGGACCACTGTTTCCCGGAGCCGGAGTGGGCCGAGCATCTGTTGGCAGCGCATGCCGGGCCGTAT
>CAZVSL010000102.1:0-13774 GCA_964629935.1 uncultured Calditrichaceae bacterium
GTGGGCCTGCTGTCACAAATCGATGCTGGCATTCAGAACCTGAAACAACTGAAAGCTCCCAATATCGAAAAAACACTCGATGGCATCATGACCAAGTTTCTCGACCTGTGGCAGATGGAGGCCGGGCTGAAAACCTACGAACAAGCTGTGGCCGACGTCATGCGCTTTCACATCGATGAGGGTTCTGAGTTTGACATGACGGTGGAAGATTGGCATGGATTCGCCAGCCAAGTTTCCTTTGCTGAAGCCCGGGAACGCGCACGCGCTATGGGTATCAACATCATTTGGGACTGTGAGCTGTCGCGGACGCCCGAAGGCTACTACCAGGTGCAGGGCGGCATCGACTATGCTATTGCAAAATCGCTTGCTTCTGCGCCATACGCAGACCTGCTCTGGATGGAAACCAAAACAGCAGACCTGTCTGATGCCAAGAAGTACGCTGAGGCGATTCACGCCGTTTATCCGGATAAGATGCTGGCTTACAACCTCTCGCCGTCTTTCAATTGGGATACGACCGGTATGACCGACGAGCAAATGAAGCAATTCCCCCGAGAGCTTGGCAAGCTCGGCTTTGTCTTTAATTTCATCACATACGGCGGCCATCAAATCGACGGCCTGGCTGCCGAGGAGTTTGCGACCGCCCTTTCCGAGGATGGCATGTTAGCCCTGGCCCGCTTGCAGCGCAAAATCCGGTTGCTTGGCTCGCCCTACCGCACGCCGCAAACGTATGTCGGTGGACCGCGCTTCGATGGCGCGCTAATGGCGTCTAGCGGCCGCACAGCTACAACCAAGGCCATGGGCAAGGGCTCGACACAATTCCAGCACCTGGTGCAAACCGAGCTGCCGCCAAGAGTCCTGGAAGATTGGTTATCAGTCTGGACGGAGCAATACAAAATGCCTGGTAAGCTGAAGGTAAAACTGCGTCCCCATACTGCTGGTTCTGACCTTCTGGCGCTGAAAGTCATCGATGAATCGGGCAACAAAGTAGCGGATGTGATCTTTACTTCTATCCAGGATAGGCGCAATCGCAGTTTCCTCTCAGTTCGAGACCAAAACACCTACGACAAGAAATTCCGGCAGAAACGGCTGATGACCCTGATCCATATCTTCCTGATCCACCGCTATAAGGCGCAGGCCGTGCACTATGTCAGTCCGACAGATGACAACCAGAAACAGGCCAGGGGCATGCAGGCGCTTGGCATCTACAGCGATGTCAACACGGAAGTTGGCCAGATCATTGTCGCGGGCGTCAATCTCAATCGCGTGAAAGAACTGGTGAACCCGGACCAGCCCGAGCTTAAGAAGCTGATCGCCAAAGCAGAGTACTCCAGCTAAGACTTCCGTCTTAAATTGGATCAGAGCCCTGTCATTCGGTAGGAATCTTGTTGATTTGCCAATAAATCAACGGTTTTCGGAAAGTGACAAGCGCGTCTGCAAAACGTCTCGAGCTACCACGCTTTATGCCTTTCTCTGCTCTTGATTTAGCGGATTGCGCATGAAACTGCCAAACCCAGGCCATGTCACAGTGCTTCTTGATTGTCCTGACAAAAAAATCTGTCTGCTTTTCAGGACTATTACAGGAGACCAGGATATATCATTTAATAAAATCAGTATCTCGCGTATGTTCTCCCAAAAGTAAGCACCTGGCTTCGCGCCTTAACTAAAATGACAATCAAGGTCGGAATTTTCTTGTTTCCAACTCTTTGATTATTCTGTAATGTTTGTCGTCACCGGTTAGAACTGCCAAACCATTGACAAGGGCCGTTGCCGCAATCAGAGAATCAGCAAGTTTCAAGGAGTCGCTCAAGTAGTGGCGTTCAACATAAAACATTGCCTTTGCCGATACTTCTTCATTGATGTATAATATCTTTGTATTCCACTGCCGAAATGCTTTACGTAACTCTTTTAGTTCTTTTTTGTTACGCATTCCCTGGACTAGTTCTATATAGGTTACTACTGAGACAAAGAACCCGCCTAGATTTTCAATTGCTCTGAGAGCTTTCTTATTCCCTTTCATATACCATATCAGAACATCTGTATCAATAAGCATCTAAAACCGCCCTTGCCTCAGGCTTCTCATATACTCCCCAACATTCTGAATCTCGTCATTATCCTTCCAGATGCCAAACAATTGATGACTGTCTTCTTCGTGATCCTGTTTCTCATTGTGAACAGGGACAAGTTTCGCATAAGGCTTTCCTCGATATGTAATGATTACTTCTTCACCACGATTTGCAGACTCCAGCAGTTCTTTTGAGTAGAACCTTAAATCTTTTGCTGTTGCCCTCATGAAAACCTCATAATCAATATTGGAATTAACACTTCTAAATATAAACTCAGCTTTTGCTAAATACAATAGTAAACTTAACCCAATTTATCCTTGCTTCTGGCAAAGAGGGGGATACAAGAAAAATTGTAAATTTTCATGCTAAAATCTAACCTGAAAAAATCACAAACTCGCTCAATCTTGTAGTAAAGCCACAACGAACATGGCTTTAGCGAAATAGTGACTGCTACGTGAATTTTTTCAGTTAGCCCGGCTTTCTCTACGCGAAGCGCACTTTTGTGAATAAGTCGGGCTAAGTGAAATGACCGGTCAAAATCCCGATATCAACGCCCCAATCCTATCCTGAATCCCCCGTATTTCTGAGGTTTTCACCACGAAGTGCTCCATCATCACAGAGAAAGCCAACAGCTCCCCGGCGCTCGTGGTGGTATACCCAGATAGCGTCGAAACCCCACGCAAAGAGCCGGTCTTGGCCCGCAGCTTGCCCTCGGCTTCGGTGCCCTTCATGCGATGTCTGAGCGAGCCGTCAACGGCTGCGATGGGGAGCGAGGCCTTGTATTCCGCCTGCACCCGAAAGTTGCGATGCATGGCGACGAGCAGGCGAATGAGATGCTCGGGCGCGAGCACGTTGTAGCGCGAAACGCCGGAGCCATCTGCAAGGTACATTTTTGTCGTATCCGCTCCGGCTTCCTGCAAGACTTGTTTTATGATGGATAATCCGCCGTCAGCCGTGCCCGGGGGTTGCCTGATTTCAGCGGCGAGCGTCTTCAAAAGCAGCTCGGCCGACAGGTTGTCGCTGATCTTGTTGGTGTTGATCACGACATCGGTGAGCGGTTCGGAGAAATGTGTTACCAGAACGGCGCTGGTGTCCGGCAGCGTATCCTGTACCACCTGTCCGTCCAGTCGAATGCCCGCTTGCTGCAGCGCGCCAGCGAAAAGGTCGCCGGTAAACAAAGCCGCATTGACAACATCGATCACGAAAGTATGTTCATCCGCTCCCACCGGCAGACCACCTTTGACGGCGACCACGTTTTCCGGGAACTTCCATTTGCGTTTTACCTTGAAAGCGCGAATTCTGGCGGAGTCCAGGGAATCCACTGTCAGGCCGGCATTTTGGATGGCGACATAATCTGTCGGTGGATCGAGCCTGACGCGCAGGCTGTCACCTGCTTGCTCACCGGCTGTCACCTTGACCGTGACGCAGTTGTCATTCACAGTCAGGGCATTGATCGGCGCCCAGTACCAGGCGGAAGCATCGTCCCACATCCAGCCCTTGCCCCAGTGCAGGTCATCAAGATAGCTGTCATCGCAGACCAGGTCTCCGTTGATGCGCGTGATACCTTTTTCCTGCAGACGCTTTGCCAGCCACGCAAGGTCATCCAGAGACAGGTCCGGGTTGGCGCGCCCTTTGATATACAAATTGCCGGCGATCAGGCTGTCGCGCACGGCTGCGGTATCCGCGTGCAGGGTCGTCTTAAACCTGAAATCCGGTCCGAGACGCGCGAGCGCTGCCGCAGTCGTCAGCAGCTTCATATTCGAAGCCGGGTGAAACAGCAGATGGCTGTTCCTTTCGTACCAGGCGTCTCCGCTCTCCAGAGATACGATCTTTAGGCCGACGCGCGTTTGCGCCAGCGCCGAGTCCTGCAAAACGGCATCGATTTGATTCTGCAACGCCTCCAGAGAGGTGACGTCAGCCGTCAAAGGCTGCTTTTTCGCAGTGCCGGCGCAGGCCAGGCACAGAAACACAACCGATAGAAGAATGGCTGAGTACCGTGTTTGTGAGCTAAGTTGCATGAATGTTCTCCATAAGTTGTTGATACAAAACCAGGCAGCCGTGCGCCGACGGGCTGAAATTATGCGCATTTAGCCTTAGAAACCTGTTTATGGCTTCCGGCGCGTCACCAACACAAACGAATTCAGCCACCTCCGGCGAGTCGTTCTCATTGCCGGCTCTGATAATCTGCTCTGATTCCAAATGACTTTTGTGGTGAAACACCAGCTCCGGCTTTGATGTGGTCGTGGTTTCCAACAGTCCGATGCAGAGCAGAGCAGTTCTGTCAGCGAGCTTCAGTGCTGTCTCCTCGGCGATCTCCTGCACCATGGCCAAAAAAGGGTCGGGTACGCCATTGTGCTCATGCCCGGGTTCCACATGGCCGCCGATGACATCGAGTTGGCCGGGCGCTTCGCCCACGGTTTGGGCGCGGCGGATGAGGACAAGCTGCTCGTCTGCGGCAGAAATGATGGCGCTTATTCCCAGCGCGCCAGCTTTGAAAGCAGCATGATCGCCGGCGCCGTCTTGCTCCCGGATATGGTTCGAATAGAGCAATTGTTTGTAATTAGTCAGCGTCAGACTGAGTTGGAGCTTGTTGTCTGAGCACCGCCATTGGCGCAGGCGGCACAACTCGCCGTTGTAAATGAAATGCCTTCTGTCGGTCTGCTCCACAGTTTCACGCCAGAAGTTATCTATGTCATGTTGCAAAGATGTCGTGAGTGCAACAGCGGCAGGATGCCAATCGATGTGAAACTGAGCGTGCCGAAATAAACCGTGGCACAAAATGCGAAATGGATGAGGATTCAAGGGATGTGTAATAGGGTGTTTGAGTGCTAAAGTGTCAAAGTGTCAAAGTGTTAATGTGACCTTATTCCTCAAAGATGTCGTGTGCGCGTGCCAGATCCCGGGCCGCCGGGGTGACGATGGCTCCGGCCGGTACCGCTATCTTGCGTTTGTTAAGTATGGCCTGGCGCACGTCGTTTTCTGTGATAAGTCGTTTGCTGCGTATCGGTTGCGCCTGTGCGTCTTTTCTCACGATATAAATGTGGTCTCCGGTTTTCAGTCCTGCGGCATTGGCTTCATCAACATCGATATGGAAATCCAGGACAAAGCTTTCGTCGACGCGAATCAGGACGTTGGCAAAGATTAGCGTGCGCGGTTCGCAGCCCGGGTCCACGGGACCTGCCTGCACCGGCGCCACAATAACGCGTTCGCGGTCGCGCACGCCAAACTCGCTTGCATCTCTCGGGCTCATGTGGATGTGCCGTTGTGGCACGATGATGCCCTCTGGCAAATCGATCTCACCGGCCGGACCGATGAGTTTGATTGCGGGCGAGCCCGCTAAATCGCTGGAATAGCGAACGGGCGGGTCAATGCCAAGGCGGTAGGCGTCTGAGCGCGACACTTCCACTTGCGTCTGGCCGCGCGCCGGGCCAACGATGCGCACGCGCTCGATCTTGCCTTTTGGCCCGACCAGGTCCAGCACCTCGTTGCTGGCAAACTGCCCCTTTTGAGAGATTTCGCGCAGAATGGTCAACTGATAGCCCGGACCATATAGCCGTTCGAGATCATTTTGGGAAATATGGATGTGGCGATTTGATACGCCAACCGGGATGCGTTTTTTAGGGTCGGGCATAGATTGTGCCTCAGCCTCGACTCTTGAGGAATTCTGCAACGACACGGTCCACTTCAGATTCGGACATGCCGGATGAGCCGTAGTCGCCATTGGCTTTCGGCGCTGCAGGCTCGGCGGATCGTGGTTCAGCGGCTGTGGTCACACTCCCTCGTCTGGAGACATCAGATGATAGCGCTTTCATATACGGCGCCTGACGATTCTGCCAATCATGGCGGATATTCGGGCGCCAGGCGACGTTTGTGGGCGGCGCCGAGTATGGTTTGGTTTCATAAGCCACGCGTTTGATGTTCATGAGATGGTGCGCGGTGATATTATCCGAGGTGATGTTGCGGCCATAACTGCCGCATCCCAGGGTCATCGATGGGATCAGACCATTCGTATAGCCCACCGAACCGATCGATGCCGGCGAATTGACCACCACCCGATAGGCCGGTACGTGCAAGCCAAACTGGCGGATGATTTCATCGTCTTTCGCGTGAATGGCTGCCGTATGGCCGCGGCCGCCAAAATCCAGGATCTCTGTGGCGCGGCGGATGCCTTCTTCAAAGCCGCTGGCTTCATAGAAAACCAGAGTAGGAGAGAGCTTCTCCGCCGAAAGGGGGTATTCCTTGCCGACGCCGCCAATCTCACCTACAAGCAGGCGCGTACCTTCCGGAATGGAAAAACCTGCTTTCTGCGCCAGAACCTGAGGCGCCTTGCCCACCAGCTCGGGATTGATCAGAAAACTTGGCGTCACCAGGGCTTTTCCGAGCTTTCTGACTTCCTCCGGCTGCATGAAGTATGCGCCGTGCGCGGCCATGGCTTCTTTCACACGGCGCTTGATGGGCGCATCCACAATGATGGCTTGCTCTGATGAGCACAGCGTGCCGTAGTCAAAGGTTTTGCCGGAAATGACGTCCGTCACTGCCTTCTTGTAATCCGCCGAACGGTCGACATAGACCGGTACATTTCCTGGCCCGACGCCGTAGGCCGGTTTGCCGGCGCTGTATGCGGCTCGCACCATGCCTGTGCCGCCGGTAGCAAGAATAACGGCTGTGTCACGATGCTGCATCAGCTCTTGCGTCGCTTGCAGTGTTGGTGTGTTTATCACGCCGATGAGACCTTCAGGTGCGCCGGACTGTAACGCTGCATCGATGAGCACGTTTGCGGCTTCCCGGATACACTGAATGGCGCGCGGATGGGGCGAAATCACAATGCCATTGCGCGTTTTTAGTGAAATCAGAATCTTGAACATCGCCGTCGAAGTCGGGTTCGTGGTAGGGATGATAGCAGCGACCACGCCCATGGGCTCGGCTATTTCGAGTACTTTGTTCTTTTGGTCGTGGCGGACGATGCCAACGCTGCGTAAATCCCGAATCGACTCATAAATATCGCGCGTGCCGAATTGATTCTTGCGCGTCTTATCCGGTACATTGCCATAGCCGGTCTCCCGCACCGCCAGCTTCGCCAGGTGCTCGGAAGCCTTGAACCCGGCTTCTGCCATGGCAGCGATGATGGCGTCAACTTGCTCCTGCGTGAACTCCCGAAATTGGGCTTGCGCGGCTTTTGCCTGTGCGCACAATTGCCGCACTTCCTGAATTGCCTGTAGATCTTTGTCTAAGGTCACGTGATTGTTTTCCTTGTATATGGAAGGTGGCGTTTTCAATCTTTCACGACCCACCAAAATATCACTTGCCGCGTAATTTGTCAAGCAAAAAGCCGAGGAAGACCGTGATTTGAAAGCAGTTGATTCTGTGACGCGGCTGTCTTAACTTTGATAGGGGGCCTTTCGCACGAGATGACCATGAGCATGAGCTACCTTTTGGAAGCCGTTGAAACGGCTATAAGTGTAGACTTATCTCAGTAACACCGCGATTAATCCCGGTGTTTAATTTTTCATGCAGCATTGCTGGAGTATCAATAGCTCGTATTTAAACCTTATCTTAATCTTTTGCACCTTAATTGCTTTGCCCTCACAAAACGACATAGAGACAATATCTTGGATACCATCGGTTTGATATCTTTCTTCAGTGGCGTAGCTTTGACGCTCTTGCTCATATTTGTGGTGCGTGTCATAAAGCAAAAGCGTGAAGCTTCTGTGCCGGTCGCCGGGACAAAGCAGCCTGCAATTCCGGAGCATGAGGATGAGAAGCGTCACAAATTCCTGGCAGAGAACATAAATGATCTGATAAGCGAAATCGACCAGCATGGTTGCCTTTGTTATGCCAGTCCCAATGTGAAAGACCTGCTGGGATATGAACTCGAGGAAGTGCTCGGACGCAACTTTGCAGAGTTCATCCATCCGGATGATGTCGTGCACGTTCGCAGCCGGTTTGAGACCAGCATGCGCAACATGACGGGCGGGCAGGTCTCTTATCGCTGCCGGCACAAGCAGGGCGACTGGATTCCCATGGAAAGCGCCGGCAAACCGTTTCGTAGCGAAACTGGCACGGTCAAGCTCGCCATTGTTTCCAGAGATGTGACGCAGCGCTATCTTCTGGAAAATGAGTTGCTCAAGACGAAAAAGCTGGAGTCGCTCAGCATTCTCGCCGGCGGCGTCGCGCACGATTTCAACAATATCCTCACTGCCATTCTGATGAATATCTCCACTGCAAAAATGGATATGTCTGAAAGCGACGAAGCCTACGGCCTGCTCGACGAAGCTCAAAACGCCTGTCTCCAGGCCAAGGAGCTGACCGAGCAACTGCTCACGTTTTCCAAACGCGGCGTTCCTATGAAGAAGGCGACCTCGATTTCACATCTGATTCGGGATACGGTAAAATTTACGCTGCGGGGTTCGAATGTAATATGCAAATTCGAACTTGCGGAATCACTGTGGACCTTGGAAGTCGACGAAGTGCAAATCAGCCAGGTCATCAACAACATCGTGCTCAACGCGGTGCAGGCCATGCCTGATGGAGGCTGCCTGACGGTTCAGGCTGAGAATTATGTTGATGACGGACTTGGCGGCTTGCCGCTGGCGCCGGGCGAATATGTACGCATCACATTCCGGGACGAAGGCCCCGGCATATCAGCAGAACAGCTATCGCAGATCTTCGACCCGTATTTCACTACCAGATCGGAAGGCAGCGGCCTGGGACTGTCGACCAGTTACTCGATTATCAAGAATCACGATGGCCTCATCACGGCGGATTCTGAGCCGGGGGCTGGCACGTGTGTTTCCTGCTATCTGCCGGCGGCCAGCCACCTCGAACCGCCATCCATAGAAAAGACAACGGCAGAGCTGCACACAGGCAGCGGCCGGATCCTTGTCATGGACGATGACTCCTTTGTGCGCAGCAGCCTGGTGAAAATATTGACCCGCTTGGGCTATGAGGTAGAAGTGACGCAAAATGGCGACGACGCCATTGTACGCTATCGCCAATCTTTTCAAACAGAGGACAGGTTCGATGCCGTGATCGTCGATTTGACGGTGCCGGGCGGCAAAGGCGGAAAGGAAACCATACGTGCACTCAGGCAGATCGACCCTGACGTCAAAGCCATTGTTGCCAGCGGCTACCTGAACAACCCCGTACTCAAGGAGTTCGAACGCCATGGATTCGCCGGCGTGCTAAAGAAACCATTCGAAATCGAGGAAGTCAGCCGCAAACTCTATGATATCGTAGTCGCCCAGTCATCGGGCAAATACTGATTCAATTCCTGAATTGAGCGATTCATGCAAAAAATCTTCACCAATGGGTATATAAGGGGTGTTCACGCTTTAGCGTGCATTCCCGCCGCCCAAGGCAAGCTGAAGCTTGAACTCCGAACCACCCCGCACAAAAGAATCGCTCAATTTGAGTCAATTGTAAATTCGCTCTAAAATATCCGTGACTATAAAGATCTGAATTCGAAAATTGCCCTGGTCCGCTACCGCCAGATAGCGCCCATCATCACTGATGGCCATGCCATCGGCGGACAAAAAATGTCCGGGGTTGAGGCCCTTTTGCCCAAAGCGGCCGAGGACCGGGGTCCTGTCTTCGTCAAGTGCGAACACCACTATCTGGCCAAATTCTTCATTGAGCGCAAAGAGGTGGTCGCCATGAATGGCCAGGCCTTCCACATCACGCCCGAAAAGATCGGGATGTCCGATTAATTTACCAGAATATTCCCCGGAGTGGCGGTCGAATATCTTGATGTTTTGATTGCCCTCATCTGCTATCAGAAGCTGATCGCCATAGATTACCATGGATTCCGGGTCGTTGAGAATGTAGTCGCCGCTGTTTTTGGCCTGAAATACAAAGACACTGTCCGGCAGGCCATCGGGACGGAATTTGTAGACGCGTCGTGTACCGGTATCGGTAAGGTAGATATTGTCTTCCGCGTCGATAGTCAGGCCCTGGATGCTGGTGTAGGTTGTGCCCTCATCCGGGTCCGGGTCTACCAGAATTGCATCGAGATCGATCATGCGTTCCGGCAAACACGTACCGGTCGAATCGAACACTTGTATGCGCCGGTTTCCCTGGTCCACAACGTAAATATCATCTTTGGAGTTACAGGCGATGCCCTGGACTTCGTTGTAGATGCGCCGGCCGTTTGGCAACACCACCTCGAGGGAGTTGTCGAACTGGCAATCACCCGAACCCGGCGAACCGACTGCCGTGATCGAGAGCGAATGCTTTGAAAAGTGGTAGATCTTGAAGCGCCCGTTTTGGGTGTCGCCAGCCAGGAGTCTGCCGTCATGCATGAAGGCCACGGCGTCAGGCTCGTTGAATTGCTCGATCATGTCGCCTTGCGTGCCGCCCAGAATGAGATAGGGTTCGATGATGCCCAGATCCTGGGCGTTGAGTCCGATGGCAGACAACATAAACACCGCGAGCATTGCATAACTGCTTTGAGTTTGTATCATCGATTCCCCAAATGAAGCGCCGGATAAAATAAAAAGGCCGATGCTACCTGAACATCGGCCTTTTGTTAAAGTTCGAAAACCTTAGAAGCTGTAGCGAATGCCCAACTGCATTTGCCAGCGAGAGAGGAAAGTGCTGGTACTGAATGAATCCTCTTGAGTAATCTGGCCATCGCCATTGGCATCAAAAGGATCGAGGGTGACCCTCGGCTTACCGTTTGCATCGTAACCTCTGAAGTCCAGAAAGTTGTCCGCTCCAAAGTTGACAAACTGAACATCGCCCCAATCTTCGTCGAGCATGCTGAGAAAATTGAGTATGTCGAGCGTCAGCTCGAAATTCTGGCCCCGAACCGAAGGCAACTTTTGCGCAATGCGTAGATCCAGACGATGGTTCCAGGGCGCTCTTGCTGAGTTCCGTTCGAATATCTTACCGCGTGAGTCCTGAAGCGCATCGCTGGAATTGATGAAGGCTTCGATCTTAGCCCACTCTGCGTCAAATTCTGCTTGATCAGCGAATGGTTCAGGCGAGATGTCATCCTGGCTGGCCGGAACAAAGACGAGGTCATTATCGCCAAACGAGGTATCGCCGTTGGGATTGTTCCCGGCGCCACTGTTGCGGTCGTACGTATAGCTAAAAGGCTCACCGGAACGACCCTGGTAGAAAAGTGAAATCGTGGTGCCAAAACCTTGTCCATAATTGAAACCATAAGAAAGGTCGCCAACGATCCTGTGTCTCGTCTCCCAAAGAGAGGTAGCAGCCTTGTCACCATTAGGATCGCTGGTTACCTGGAACTGCCAGTTGGAGATTGCCCGGCTGGAGGTACCGCTGTTGACATCCTCAGACCGGCCATAAGTGTATGCCAGGCTTGCACCAAGATTTGGGAGGAAGCCGCCACTCCCCATTTGTTTTTGAATCTTTCCGGTTAGCGCGAGTTGGAAGCCGGTGCTTATGTTGTCAAGCAGGATGACCGTGTTGAAATTGTTGCTCACAGCCTGGTCACCATAATCTGGTCTGCCATCTGGTGTGACACCAATTGGCGCGCCTGGATTGTTCGGGTCACCTATATTGAGGTTTCTGAATCGAACCTCATCGATGTTCTTCGAATACAGAAACTCAAATGTACCGATAAGACCGGACTGGATTTGGTGATCGAGTGCAAGATTGGTTCTCAATACTCGCGGATTTTTGAAGTCCGGATCCGTTATAGCAATATCCGATGTCGGAATCTCTCCCAGAACATTCGGCTGATTATTGGGGTCGGCGCTGGCCTCAATGCGGGCTGCTGCGATTTCGTCCTCATCCAAATCGACGCGCGCAAAATCCACACCGGTGTTGCTGAAGGCGTTTGACAACCAAACAGCCGGCGGAAGTCCGGAAAACATGCCAACGCCACCCCTAATTTGCGTTGTCCTGTTTCCTGACACGTCATAATTGAAACCAAAACGGGGCTGCCAGAGAATGTTGCCACTCGGTACTTCGTTGGTCTTGAAGCCAAAAGTTTGCTCAACCAGGGGGTTTTCGAGTGGTTCGTCATCTATTATGGGGATATCCGCGCGCAAGCCAAAGGTCAAATTCAACTTTGACGACGGTTTCCATTCATCCTGGACATAGAAGCCGAGCTGCAGGTAATCCCATTTTGCGCGGGGGCTGTCCTCTCCGGGAACCTGAGACTGACTCAGGAGAAAACGTGTCGGCTTATTCTGAGTGAAGGGGTCGGTACCCGCCTCCAGGCTATCAATATCGACATCAAACTCGTATGCACCAAAAGCGTCCTGGATGAATAGATTGTCAAACGAGATGAATTCGTTGTGGGTACCAACCGTGATGGTATGGTCGCCGGTGAAGTAGAACAAGTTATCCGTAAACTCGAAGGTGTTCTGGTCCAATGCGTTCCTCTGGGAGAACCGTTCTACGCCAAATCGTAACTCACCTATATCAGAGCCAGCGTCTTCCAGATTGAGCAGGAATTGGGGCGCGGGAGCGGCGCCGGGCGTTCTTTTGTCCCGGACCGTTGTGTAACCCAATCTGAACTCATTTGCCAGTCTGTCGCTGATAGCGCTATTTAGCTGCAGAACAGTAGAGTTGACAGTGTTCTCGCGTTGAAACTGGTTGCTTTCCAGCGTAAATACATCGTCCGAGCGGTCGATACCATCATCATCATCAGCGTCCACAAAATTATGCCGCAGTGTAAGACGATGCTTGGGCGAGAGATTAACATCCAGGCGAGCAAATATCTTGTTATCATTGGTTTCATCGATGAACGGACTGAAGCCACCTGGATCATAATTGTATTCATTTCTTGCTACGTCAACAATCCGGTTCATCTGCGACTCAGTAAGCCGAAACACGTTTGCCTGGCCCGAGCCAATGAGACCGCCGGTATCGGGAAAATTTCGCCGTCTAATTTCGCCATTGACGAAGAAAAACACTTTGTCCTGAACCAGCGGGCCGCCAACTCTAAAGCCACCCTGAAATTCGTCAAAATCACCGAATTCACTGCCTTGAAAATCGCCTACAAATGAGTCGTTCTGACCAAAAAAGTAGGCGGAGCCCTGAATAGTGTTGGT
The DNA here is from genome assembly GCA_964629935.1 of uncultured Calditrichaceae bacterium. GTDB lineage: Bacteria > Zhuqueibacterota > Zhuqueibacteria > Oceanimicrobiales > Oceanimicrobiaceae > CAZVSL01. The sequence goes on from CAZVSL010000102.1 coordinate 13,088, forward strand.
GCCACTGCGTGTCACGGCGTTGATCAAACCGCCCGCAAAGCTACCTGAACGAACATCGTACGGCGCGATCTGCACCTGAAATTCCTGAATGGCGTCCAGACTGATCGGCTGGGAGTTCGTGAATCCTGTTGGGGTACCGTCAGAATTGAGACCAAAAGCATCTCTCAAAACGGCGCCATCAACCTGGAAGTTGTTTTGATGGTTGTTCTTACCAGCAATGCTTGTACCTGCGCCTGTTGTGTTGACCTGAGGCGCCAGCCGAGTAAAATCAGCAATGCTGCGCGTAATGGTTGGCAGGCGTTCGATTTGTTCCGTGGAGATATTGTTAACCGTACCGGTGTTGGAAGCGGTCATAATCGGATCACGTTCCGCAACCGTCACGATCTCCGCCATTTCCACGGCTTCTTCGCTTAAATTAAAATTGATACGCAAATCCTGGCCAAGCGCCAGATTTACTTCTTCCTGCTTGGCTGTTCTGTAGCCGATAAAACTTGCGGTCACTGTGTACGGGCCGCCTACTTTGACGCCCGGTAAGTTGTAGCGGCCATCGCTGCGCGTGGCCGCACCAAACGTCGTTCCGGTAGGCTCATGCACAGCTACCACGTTTGCCCCAACCAGGGGCTCGCCATCCTGCGTTGTTACCTTGCCGTTCAAAGATGCTGTCGTGATACCTTGCGCCAGCACCAA
>CAZVSL010000103.1:0-13769 GCA_964629935.1 uncultured Calditrichaceae bacterium
CCAGTGCTATTGTCATGGCTTATCTTCCCGGTTTTGAAGGCGGCATTGCCATCGCAGACGTGCTTGCCGGTGACTTCAATCCATGCGGCAAGCTGCCCATAACCTATCCACGCCACCCTAATGACCTGACTTTGTACGACCACAAATTTAGCGAGAACGATGTTGAGTTCAAGCGCTATGATCCGCAGTTTCCTTTTGGATTTGGTTTAAGCTACACGCGCTTTGAATACAGTGACCTGACCGTCAGGGCGGATACCATTCGCGCTGATGAGCCAATTCAAATAAGCGTGACCGTCAGCAACGTGGGGGACAGAAGCGGCAAGGAAATCGTACAGCTCTACCTGAGCGATCTGTTTGCTTCGGTGACGCCGGCAAACAAGCGCCTCAAGCGCTTTCAGGGCGTGTCGCTGGCTGCAGGGGAGAGCAAGGACCTGACTTTCGAATTACATAGGGAAGACTTTTCGTTCATCGGGCGAGACAACAAGCCGGTTGTGGAGGACGGAGAGTTCAAGGTCTCTGTCGGCGGGCTGAGCGACAACTTTTTCTATCTGAACCAATAAAGCTGACCTGATTTTCTTCATGAGACGAGACTGAGAGGAAACCGGTATGTTGGGTAATCTGGCGCCATTGGATGTGATTTTCATCATGTGTTACTTTGCTGGTCTTTTCGGGATTGGCTTCTACTTTTCGCGCAAGGAAAAAAGCAGCACAGATTACTTTCTCGCCGGCAGAAAAACCGGCTGGATCGCAGTCGGCGCTTCGTTGTTCGCATCTAACATTTCGAGTGAGCATTTTATTGGCCTGGCGGGCTCCGGCGCAACACGTGGTCTGGCGGTCGGCCATTTTGAATGGCTGGCCTGCCTGATAGTTCTGATGCTGGGCTGGTTTTTTGTCCCCTTCTACCTGAAGTCCGGCGTCTTCACCATGCCGGAATTCCTGGAGCGGCGCTACAACCAGTCCAGCCGCATGTACCTGACCACGGTTTCCATCGTTGCTTACGTACTCACGAAAATTTCCGTCACTCTGTTCGCCGGCGGCCTGCTGCTCAACCAGATTCTTGGCTGGGATATCGCCACCTCGGCGGTAGTGATGGTGATCGTGGCCGGCATCTACACAGTTGCAGGTGGTCTGCGCGCCATCGTGCACGTCGATGTCTTGCAGAGCTCCGTTCTGATCATCGGCGCGACCACCCTCACCATTCTGGGCCTGAATGAACTTGGCGGCTTCGCTGCTCTGCAGGAGAAAGTGCCGGTGGACTTTTTTAGTATGTTCAAGCCCATGACCGATCCGGATTTTCCGTGGACGGGCATTGTCTTCGGTGCACCCATTCTCGGCATTTGGTATTGGTGCACGGACCAGTATATCGTACAGCGTGTCCTGGGCGCAAAGAACATCAATCATGCCCGCAGCGGCACCATCCTGGCCGGTTTCCTGAAGATTCTGCCTGTGTTTATTCTTGTTCTTCCCGGCGTCATCGCTGTGGCCATGTTTGGCGATCAAAACATCGGCGACTTTGCGTTTCCGGCCCTGGTGGCTGGCGACTTGCTGCCTGCCGGCGTTAAAGGCATTGTGGTGGCCAGTTTGCTGGCGGCGCTCATATCGTCACTGGCCAGTTGTTTTAACAGCAGCTCGACGCTTTTCACCATGGACTTTTATCGCCATTTTCGTCCGGATGCTTCCGAGCGTGAACTTGTGTTCGTAGGCCGGCTGGCGACGACCGCGCTGGTGGTTCTCGGCATTCTCTGGGTTCCGTTCATCAGATATATTAGCTCGCAAGTCTACATCTATTTGCAAAGTGTGCAAGCTTACATCAGCCCGCCGATTGCCGCAGTTTTCCTGCTCGGCCTGTTCTGGAAGCGGGTCAACGGCCAGGGCGCCATCTGGTCGCTTATCGCTGGCGCCATCATCGGCGCCATCAGGTTGGTGGTTGAGCTGTTGCACAGAGCCGGCCATATCGATTCGCCGTGGCTCCAGGCTCTGGCAGAAATCAACTTCTTGCACTTCGCCATCATTCTGTTTGTCATCTCGTGTGGCATTCTGGTGTTTGTCAGCCTGCTGACGCTGCCGCCAAATAGTGAGAAGATAGCCGGCCTGACCGTGGGAACAGCGAAAATGGCCTACGCAAACGGCCCAATCGATCCGGAAGACGTCAATCCAACCTGGCGGAAGGCGAATATTATCTTTTCAGTCCTGCTGGTGGGGGTCGTGCTAATATTGTGGGCCGTCTTCTTTTAGCTAACAGGGATTGGATGCGGTTTTCATTTTGAACAAATTAAGATTCCTTTATTCGTAAGTTTGCGAAAAAACGCACATTCATATGCCGCAAGACGTATTAAGTTAAGTATTTGTAAAGTTAAAATTTAGGAGATAATTTCATCGTGGCGGAAATTGGCATCAATATTGAACATCTTGCCAATAGTGAGGACCCTATTCCTAAGATTGATACATTAACCGATGTGACTTTGCATTCTTCGCCACAGGATGAATCCTGTAGCAACCATCCAGGTCAATTAATATGTTGAGACTCCGGCCACACATATCCTTCGCACTGCTGGCTGTTCTTTGTTCTTACTTCGGCTCTTGCTCCGCACCGGCGCCCGAGTCAGAACAAATCGTAGCCAGGGTTGGCGACCGCGCAATAACTTCGGAGCATCTCGAGCGCAGCTTTCACCTGCAGCCGAAATGGGGCGCCGGCATGAGCCGCAAGCAAGCCTATGTCAATCAGCTCAGCTATCTCATCGATCAGAAACTGTTTGCTTTGGCTGCAATGCAGGAAGGTCTGCACGAGCAGAGTCCGCTGGCCGGGTACCTCAACTTCATCGAAGAGAAAGAACTTATCAAGGCTTTGTATGCGAAAGAAATTGCTGCCCGGGTGGCTATCAGCGATGCAGAGTATCAGCGGGCGTACGCGCAATCAAAAAAGCAGGTGAAGTTCAACTATATTTATACGGATACGCCTGAGCGCGCCCGCCATTACTTCGGTCAAATGAAGTCAGCGACGTTTGATTCCATCCGGTTGCAGGATACGGCAGTTGAGCGCAAGGGTACCACGGGCATGATGTCGTTTGGCGATCTGGCGCCGGAGATCGAAGATGTTATTTTCGATCTGGCTCCCGGCGAGACGGCTGAGCCTATCGAGATTTTGAACGGCTATATGGTGATGCAACTGGTGGACGGCGTTGTGGATAAGTTCATGTCAGAAATGGATCTGGCGCAGCACAGGTCCAAATTGAAGAAAGTCATATCTGAACGCAAGGCTGCACCGCTGGCAAACGACTATGTCAAAAAACTGATGCTGGAAAAGAACCTGATTCTGAATCCCGAGGTCTTTTTTGGCTTGAGCAGATTATTTTCCGGAGTCGCCCGGACAGTGGCGCCGGAGCCGTCCCTGGTACCGGCTAACCTGACGGACCAGGAGCTGAAGGCAGTAGATGGAGAGGCAGCGTCACTGCGACCAGGCATATTGGCAACCTATGAGGGCGGCTATCTAACAGTCGGGGAGTTTTTGAACAGATTACAAAACATGCCTGCCGGGCTCAGGCCACGCGTCAAGATGGAGCGACGGTTAAAAGACGCCATTGGCGTGATGGTGCGCAATCGCTTTCTGGCGCAGCAAGCCCGCGAGGCAGGATTGCTTGACTCGCCAGAGGTCAGAAAAGAGATCCGCAGGCAACAAGACCGTGCGTTGGCCGAGCACTATTTGAGCCTGAAGCAAAACCAGCTCCGGATAAGCGCTGCGGAAATCCGGGCATTCGAGCAGAGCCAGAAATTCGAAGCAGTGAAGCAGCGCCTCAGCGCTAGGCTAACGAAGGAGGAAATCGGCTCGGTCATACTCGATTTCAAGATGGCGAAAACGAAGCTGGAGCTGGCAGACTCGTTGCGCCAGCATTACCACGTGCTGGTTGATTCGACCCGATTCCGGTCTCTGGTGCAAAATCCGGACGAAATTATCGACCGGAATCCGATGCCATTTGTAACCAGAGAACTTTTCAACTGACCGGCAAATGACACGGCTACACGTAACGGTGATGCGCATCCCTGCGGGTTTGTCCCGCCGGGCAGACAGGGGTATCCACAGTACTTTTTTGAACTATGAACTGAGGGAGGTGATAAACGGGCGCAATAACTTAATGTGACGATTCGAGGAGGCCGCGGTTACCGACCATCTACGAGACAACTGGAGGAGGATGTTTCGAATCAAGCCAATGTCGCCACCGCGGGTTCGTCGGCAGTGTCCTTTTTATGAGTCCAAACAGGAGAGTTAGAAATGAGAACGAAATTCGTATTTGTGGCTGTGGCCATAGCGGCATTTGTTGGCAGCGCTCAGGCCCAGCTCGTAGTCAACGACTTCGAGTCCGCAGCGGCAGACTCGATATTTGAGTTGTTTGGCACAGGTCTGGATCCGGACCTTGGCGGCAAGGCGTTTATGAATTTAACAGATGACCCCTCTGATCCATTCCACGGGGATGCGGCTTTGAAGTGTGAGTGGGGCGTGCATACGACCGAATCGTGGGGTGGCTTTCTGCAACTGCAATATCTTTTGCCTGACTCGCTCGCGCTCTGGGATTTCTCCACCGCTGAGTATATCAGCATCATGTACAAGAACCACCAGCCCTCGAACAAGCCGGGCAAAGTTACCATGCGTTTTAAGGTTCACGATGCCGGCGACGGTCGCAACGCCGTTGAGGACTGGTATTTTGAAACCTCGGTTGTCTATGACAACGCTGACAGCGACTGGCAGGAGCTGCTTATCCCTTTGCGGGAAGTAGAGGACCCGGTCGGTACCGTTCCCAGTGACCAGGGCTTTTCTCTGCCCGGCTGGAGTGGCAATACGAACGGCAACCAGAAAATGGATCTGAACCAGATCGCCGGCTATAGCATCGAGTGGCCTACAGCCCTTATCGAGGATGATTCAACTGCGACCGGCATGGTTTCCTGGGATTATCTGCGCCTCAAAGGCCACCGCAATCCCGTCATGTATCTTTTCGAGAACGCCTCCACCGATACCAGTATATCACAAGATGGCACAGGCACCAGCGCGATCACATTGACGGACAACGCGGCTCTGGGATTTGAGGACAATGCGGCGCAGTTGGATTGGTTTGTCGATGCCACAGAAGCGTGGGGCGGCTTTACCAGTATTACGGTCAACTCCGACACTTTCTATGCAGACATGCTTGCCCATACGCATATCAGCCTGATGTACAACAATCTGGTGGCGCAGAGCAATCCGGGTGAAGTGACGCTGCGAATAGAACTGCACGATTACAGTGAAGGCGAGGACCAGCAGGAAGTATGGTATTATGCTACCTCAAATGTTCTGGATGCAGAGCCTGGTTGGAATCAGCTCTTGCTGCCGTTGGAAGATTTGGGCACCGGAACGTTCCCCAGCGACGAAGGCTTCTCCAATCCTGGCTGGTCCGGTGTGCCCGGAAACGGCAAACTGGACTTCGACAAGATCGGCGGTTTTGTTGTCGAGTTTTCAGCGGCTACTCAGGGAACGCAAACCTCAGGCGCCCTGCTTCTGGATAATATGGAGCTTTATGGTGAACGACCAACCGATTTGGAGGGCCCTGAGGCGGTGCAGAATCTCTTGGTGGTGCCGGGTGATTACATCAATATCGTCACTTGGGATGACGTGCCGGGCGAAGAAGGGGAGAACTACGATATCTATTACAGCGCTGAGCCAATCACGGATGTCAACGCCGTCGAGGTCGTCGCCTTGAAAGTGGCCGAGAACACCCGTGTGGCTGAGCATCGCTTGTTGTATCCTGTTTCTGACGCCGAGGTCACCTACTACTACGCCATCCGGGCGAAGGATAAAGTTGGGAATCTCGGGGCAGTGACCACGCTGACGAGCCCGGTCTCGAACACTGCAAAAGGCGTGGTAACCATATCCCTTGAGGCCCCGGCCAATTTTGCCGCAGACGGCGACCTGAGTGAGTGGAGCCACATCACTCCGTTCAGAATGTTTCCGTCGGAAGGTGCGCCCATCGTCACCAATACCGAAATAGATAACGATGCAGATCTGTCGGTGCTCGCGTATGTGGCCGTCGATAATGATTATCTGTATATTGCCTTCGACGTCACAGATGATGTGACCTCACCCAATGTGGTGGCCGAGTCCTGGCTTAATGATGCGCCTGACTTGTTCATCGGGCTGTACGATTGGCGCGGTGCGCCCCATCTCGGCTACGAGCGTGGCGAAACGCCGGACTATCATTTCCGCTTCAACAAAGCGCAGATGATCGAAGACCATCTCGGCGGCGCGACCGTTCTGACGGCAGATTCAGCCGACTACTACTGGGGTGAAAAATTCGTCAACGGCTATATCGTCGAGACCAGAATCTCGCTGGCGGCACTTGCACAGATATCTGATGGTGGCGATGCGGTTTTCTCCCCTGTTGAGGGTTATCGCATACCCATCGATTTTTCCGTCAACGATGCCGATGGCGCGGCGAGAGAGGGCATCATGACCTATTCGCCCAACAACCAGGATTTGTCCTGGCAGACGCCCTCGCGCTGGTCCCATACCTGGTTGGGCAACCTCGAGTCGCCCGTCAGCGTGGACGATGACGTGGTGACGTTGCCGTTCTCCTATGGCTTGTCTCAGAATTATCCGAACCCGTTTAACCCGGTAACCACTATCCGGTACCAACTCGAAAAACCGGGCCAGGTGACCGTGGCGATATTCAATGTTCTGGGCCAGAAGCTTCGGACTCTGGTTGACGAGCACAAGCCGGCAGGCGAGTATTCTCTCAGCTTTGATGGTTCGAGGTTATCGTCCGGAGTTTATTTCTACAGAATCCAATCTGGCGATTTTGTGGACACGAAGAAGATGATCATAATGAAATAAGAGACAGTAAATCGGGGTGTTGGCCTGTGCGCCCGCACCCCGATTTTACCTGGATTCTAAAGAGCATATACGGTCTTTCAGGCAGGCTGCTTTTGCTGGCAGACTGTTTACGACTGGGAGGTTTTGGCACGTGAACTATTCGATTTCAGTACCGCGCGGCCTGTTATACATCATGGTAATGATGGTTTTTCTGCCCACCCTGGTACTGGCTGGCACCACTGGCAAAATTGCCGGCTATGTCAAGGATGCCAGCACCGGAGAGCCGCTGGCGGGTGCAAATATTATTATTGAAGGGACATTCAAGGGTGCGGCCGCCGATATGGAAGGGTATTACTTCATCAACAATGTCCCGCCGGGTTACTACACAGTTGTGGCGCAAATGATTGGCTATGGCAAGACCACCGTTCAGAAGGTGCGTGTGATGATCGATCTCACCACCGAGCTGAACTTCGATCTGCAGCAGGAGGCCGTTGATGTCGGAGGAGAGGTGGTGATCGTTGCACAGCGGCCGCTTGTGCAGAAGGACCTGACCTCCACTTCTGCGGTCATTTCATCCGAGGAGATCGAGGCCATTCCGGTAGAGAGTTTCAGCGAAATCGTGAACCTGCAGGCCGGCGTAGTAGATGGGCATTTTCGCGGCGGCCGGGAACGCGAGGTCGCCTATCTGGTTGACGGAGTTTCCGTCACCGACGCCTTCAGCGGCGAAGTGGGCATTGAAATCGAAAATACCTCCATCCGCGAGATGGAAGTCATCAGCGGCACGTTTAATGCCGAATACGGCCAGGCCATGTCAGGCATCGTGAACATCGTTACCAAAGATGGCTCATCAAATTTCCATGGCTCATTTTCAGGCTATGCCGGCAACTACATCACGACGCACGACAATTTGTTTGAAAACGCTGGTCGCGTAGATGGCAGTGGTTTTCAAAATCTGCAAGTCACGCTCAGTGGTCCCACGCCCGTTAAGGGTCTGACCTATTTTCTCACCGGTCGTTATTTTAAGGACGAGGGTCACATCTTCGGTCAACGCGTTTATACCATCGATGACGCAAACCCGTTTGCGCCCAGCGGTGATCGCAGCTTCGTTCCCATGGAAGATTACCAAAAGTATTCATTCCACGGGAAGTTGAGTTATTATCTTACCAACAATATCAAAGTTAGCTATTCGGGCATGTGGGATGACAACGAGAATCGTTATTATAACCACGACTTTCGCTGGACCCCTGACGGCATCATGACGCACTTGCGCAGCAACTGGCTGCACAGCGCCATAGTCACACATACCGTGTCGCAGAACATTTTCCAGACGCTGAAGTTTTCGATCAATCGCAGTGACTACCAGGGCTTCGTTTTCGAAGATGAGTTTGATCCGCGGCATGTCAATCCGGATCAGGGTTTGCCCCAATCTGACTATACGTTTCGTTCCGGGGGGATCGAGCGAGAACGGTATGACCGCTACATCCATACCAATACTGCACAGTGGTCTGCACAGGCTCAGGTCACGAAAGAGCACAAGCTCGGGCTTGGCGTAGAGACACGCTTGTACGAAGTTTTCAACCACTGGCGTGAAGTGCGCAACCTGAGCGAAGGCTTGCTCGATGAGGACGGCAATCCTATCTTCGAGCTTGGCTATGCTCACGAAGGCACAGCCTTTAATCAGAGATTCAGCAAGCGACCATTCGAGATTTCTGCTTACGTTCAGGACAAGTTCGAGTACCGCGGATTCATATTCAACGCCGGCGTACGCCTGGATTATTTTGATCCCAACTCCACGATGCCTGCAGATGTCAAGAATCCGGAGAACAATCCGAACTTTCCGTTTGGTACGAAATCGGCCACGATCAAACACCAGATAAGTCCCAGACTGGGCTGCTCGTTTCCCATTACTGATGCGGGAGCCATCCATTTCTCATACGGCCATTTCTTTCAGGTGCCGCGGTTTGAGAATCTCTATCAAAATTCCCAGAACTGGGCCATTGCCAGAGGCCGCGGTTTGGATACGATTCTTGGCAACCCGGATTTGGAGCCGGAACGCACGATCATGTATGAAATTGGTGTAAAGCAGGTGCTGTTTCCCAATGTGGTGTTGGACCTGACCGGCTACTACCGCGATATTCGCAACTTGCTTGGCACCGAAATTATCGAAACCTACGACAACGAGAAATATGCACGCTACATCAACCGTGATTACGGCAACGTGCGCGGCTTTATCGTCACAGTTGAAAAACGCTTTGCTAATTTCTTCAGCGCTTCCATGGATTACACCTATCAAATCGCAGAGGGCAATGCCTCTGATCCGAATGCGGTCTTCCAGGACAATCAGACTGATCCGCCGGTCGAATCAGAAAAGAAAGTTGTACCTCTGGATTGGGACCAAAGATCGACTCTGAATGTCGAAGTGGTCGTGGGCAACTTGAGAGACTGGTCGGTCGGTGTGATAGGCCACTATGGCTCCGGCATGCCTTACACCAGAGATTTTCAACGCTCCAATGATGTGCGGTTTGAGAACAACGGGCGCAAGCCAGCTACGTATTCCGTTGATTTGCGTGCGGAGAAAAAGACGCGGATGTTCGGCGTCCGCCTGAACACATTTTTGATGGTCTATAATGTTTTTGATCGCGCGAATGAACTCGACGTGTATCCGACGACGGGACGTTCAACCTACGACTTGAACGTGCGCCACGCCGGCGATATTATCGGCCTGAACACTTTTGACCAGTTTATCGACAATCCGGCTCTTTATTCAGAGCCTCGAGAAGTCCGTTTAGGCTTAAGCTTTGAATTCTAGTGTTTAGCGTGATATGCTCAATCTCAGGAGACATGTGAAGCATGTACCAACTACTTAGACTTTTTCCAGTCGCCTTTTGCTTGCTTTTGATATGCGATGACTTGAGTGCGCAGATATCAAATGAGCAATTGCAGAAGTACCTGAATGATCCCAAGGGCAACGCCCAATTCAAAAAGAAGGGGATCATGGACGGCAACCTGGTCAGGACCATGTACTTCAACCAGGGAGAAGTAGGACGCTGGCCGGATCAACCTTCCGCGTACTCGTTGGCGCGGAGGTGGTCGCCGAAAATGGCGCCATTATCCACCCAATAGAGGCTGGCTATCGCGAGTGGATGGATCAGGACCCCATAACCGGTGAACTCTGGGGCTGGGAACCTGTGCCGGGCTACGCCAATCCAGGCTCAGAAATCCCGGCGTTAAGTAACAACCCGGACTCCTGGCCCGCCAACTGGCCGGAAGCGTTGCTGCTCACCCCGGAGTGGGATGGCTTCTGGTTTGGTTATTTCGGCCGCGGCCAGTTCAACGCCGACCTCGAGACCTTTTTCGTCATGGACGATTCTCGTGACAAGGAATGGACGCGCCAGCCTTTCAGTTTCTTTCCAATCGACGCTGACCGTGACCGCGGCGGCCTGGGGCTTCGTGTGGAAGTGCGCGCTTTTCAGTGGTCACACGTTTTGTCTGAGGATAACATCTTCTGGCATTATGATATCGTCAACCTGTCAGACAACACCTATGAGAAGGCGGTCTTTGGCTTCTACACCGACATCGGCGCCGGCGGTACGTGGGATTCCTCTGATGACAATGCGTTTTTCGATACTCAGCTCGACCTTGCCTATGGCTATGATGATAACGGCGTCGGTTCACCGGGCAACTGGGGCCCGGTTGGATACATGGGGTATGCTTTCCTCGAGAGCCCCGGCAATCGCTTCAATGAACTCGATGACGATGAAGATGGCATAGTCGACGAGAGTCGCGACGGAGACGCGGGTGAGTGGATTTTCGGGCCGGTTGGCTACTATTCCGAGGACGGCCAGTTGGAGCGTGAAAATGGCATTCAGAGCCGCTGGCACTGGACCGGCGATGAAGACGGCGACTGGATAGGATTTACTGACATAAACGAAAACGGCGTCTGGGACCGGGAAAGCGAGCCCGTCAACAACGACGTGGGACGAGATGGCGTCGGCCCACTGGATTTGCAGTACATTGCGCCTGACGAAGGCGAGGGCGACGGCAAACCCACCAACGGCGAGCCCAATTTCAACCAAACCGACCAGAGTGAATCGGACCAAATCGGACTCACGAGTCTGGCAATTTATCGGCTGGTCGAAGGCGGCGGCGGCGACGGCTGGCCGCGCCATGATGAGGGCATCTGGAACCGCATGACCTACCAGAATTTTGATACTGAGCTGCAACGTGCAAACATCAGCATGGTCTTTGGCTCAGGGCCGTTTCCTCTGCGCAAACACCACCGCGAACGCTTCTCCATGGCCCTCGTATTTGGCAGCGAACTCCAGGATCTGGTTTTCAATAAAGAAACCGTGCAACAGATCTACGACGCTGACTACAATTTTGCCCGTCCGCCGCTTAAGCCCAGGTTGACGGCAATTGCCGGCGACAATAAGGTCGTCCTGTACTGGGATACCCGGGCTGAAGAATCGCGCGATCCCTTCCTGAACTACAGAGAGGACTTTGAAGGTTATCTGATCTATCGCAGCACAGAGCCTGAGTTTCAGGATATCAAGATTATCACCGATTCCAGAGGCGAGCCCAAATATTGGAAACCGATCGCCCAGTTCGACCTGAAGGATGGAATCAAGGGGCCGGACCCGATCGGCATCAATGGCGCACATTTCTGGCGCGGCGACGATAGCGGACTGCAACACACGTACATCGACTCCAGCGTCACCAATGGCGTGCGATATTACTATGCGCTGGTCGCATACGATCAGGGCGATCCGGACCTTGGCACACGGGGCTTGCAGCCGTCAGAAACGACCAAGATTATCCGCGAGGACTTTTCCGGCAATATTCAATTCATCGATATCAATTGCGCGGTGGTCACACCCAACTCACCGGCCGCGGGGTATGTGCCGCCTCAAATCGAGGGCGACACGGAGCGGCCCACCGCAGGTATTGGCAGCGGCTCTATCAATGTTGAGATTCTGGCTCCGAGCGAAATCCGGGAAAACACCACCTACAAGGTTTTGTTCCATTCGACCGGCCAGACCTACGACTACGAGACTACCGCCTTCGATATCATCGATGAAACCAACGGCACGGTCATGCAAAGCAACATCGATGCACGGGTGTTCGGCGCTGACATCTTCAGCCCGCCTGTCGACGGATTTGCCGTCTCCGTGCAAAACGATACCGCTGTTTCTGTCGACCCGTTCGCGACGGGCTGGCTGGTGGGTGACAGTAACCTCGATTTTCAGGTTTATCCCAGCGTCAAGTCTCCGGCTATCACAACCGTGTGGCCGGCAGATTATGAAATCCGCTTCTTTGAAGATATGGTGGACACGACGAGCAATTTCAAGATTCCTTTAAAGCTTATCGCCTGGAACCTGTCGGATAATCGTCAGGCTGAGGTCGAAGTATGGGATAACGATGGCTCGAAGTCGCTTACGCTTGGCGACGAATTCACCATTATCGAATACATTGGCAGTATTTTCAGACTCACTTACGACATCACCTATTACGCCCCCATCGATGCCGGCGCAACTCCGAATGAACCTCAGCCTGGCGACAAATTTCGGATAACTACGCGGAAGCCGTTCCGCGAAGGCGACCATTTTCTGTTCTCCACCCGGGCCGCAAGCGTCCAGGACGATCTGGCTGAGACGCAATTGTCGCGAGTCGCCGTGGTGCCGAATCCTTATATCGGTACCGCGCGTTGGGAGCGCAGAACCTTAAATCAAACAGGCCGCGGTCAGCGAAAGATCGATTTCATTCATTTGCCGCAGCGCTGCACCATACGAATCTATACCGTATCGGGCGCCCTGGTCAAAACCATCGAGCATGATTCCAATGCCTTTGACGGCGCAGAATCCTGGAACCTCGTTTCTGACGACGGGATGGACATTGCCTTCGGTTATTACATTTACCATATCGACGCACCCGGTATTGGCGAGCACATTGGCAAATTTGCGATTATCAAGTAAAACACACAGAGGATAGTTAGATGAAAAGCAAGGTCCTGTTATTGGCGAATATACTCTTGCTCATCGCTGTACATACCGTCTGGCCGCAGGAAACGCCGTTCGTGTCGGATGTTTCCAAAAAGGGCACGACCGCGGCGAGCTTCCTCGAAATCGGTGTGGGCGGTCGCGCACTGGCTATGGGCAGCGCTTTTGTGGCGCTGGCAGACGACCCCACCACCATCTACTGGAATGTTGCCGGTTTGGCCAAGCTCGGGCAGCACGGTGTTTCTTTCACGCATAACGACTGGATTGCTGACACCAAGTTCGATTTCATTGTTGCCTCATTTAAGCTTGGTCGTTACGGCACGCTCGGTTTAAGTTTTACCAACTTCAGCGTAGGTGATATGCAGGTTCGAACGGTGGACGAACCCGAGGGCACCGGCCAGCTCTTTGGCGGCAACGATGTTGCGGTCAGCCTTGGCTACGCCATGAATCTCACAGACAGATTCTCCATCGGGCTTGCAACCAAATTCATTCAGCAGTCGATCTGGGACATGAGCGCTCGCGCCCTGGCCGTCGATGTCGGCGTGCACTACCGTTTGCCATTTGAAGGATTCACACTGGGTGCGGTGATGACCAATTTTGGTTCAGACATGAAGATGAGCGGGGATAACACGCTCGTGCTGCATGATCCGGATCCCTCGACCGCTGGCAACAACGGCCGCATTCCTGCTGACCTGCAGACGGAATCCTGGTCGCTGCCGCTTAATTTCCAGGTAGGGATCGCCTACGAGGCCGTGCGCAGTGAGCTGCACCGGTTGAATCTGGCCGTCGATGCGCTTCATCCCAACAACAACTACGAGAGTCTGAATCTCGGCGCCGAGTACGTTTTCAACGGTTTTCTGGCGTTGCGCGGCGGCTACAAATCGCTGTTCCTGGAAGATTCAGAGGAAGCCTATACCTGGGGTTTGGGCGTACAAAAA
>CAZVSL010000104.1:0-13754 GCA_964629935.1 uncultured Calditrichaceae bacterium
ATCGGATTGTGTTTCATGCTTTCTCCAAAGCTATTTCGATGTCGCCGTACATTCAGCCTTTACGCTAATGCTAAGCCATTCAATTTTTGTGCCAGTTTCTCTCATAAATCACGCTCTGGCGATTCCCGGCTATGAGGTTCTGTTCTATGCGAAAGGAAGCCTCTTTCGAGCGACTGGCGTTGCCAAACTCGTCGACGATAGAGACTGTCCAGAAGTAAGTGCCGTCGGGTAAATCCATGGAAACAGCAATCGACTCCGTCGTATCCGGGATATTCTGTTCGCCCCACACGAACGTATTCAAGCCAAAATCGACTCGAAAAAGCTGTATGTCATAAGTGAAGTTGAAATCGACAGTGGCTGGCTGCCACACCAGCGTTGGACGTGGCGAATCGAGCAGCTCGAAAGATTGTGGCGCACTTGTCTGCGGGGTGGTTTCGATTACCCGCGCCAGAAAAATCGGCTCTGAAGTGTTTTGATATCCGGCCCGGTCTGTCGCCCTGAGAAATACCGCGTGGCCCAACACGTTTTGCAGATTGCGCGATGGCAGCCTGGCCTCCACAATAGTGCGCTCAAATATCCCAAAGGTCTCGGTGACATTTAAGGTGTCGACAAAATCAAGCTCCGGGATATCAAGCTCCACCAGTACGATGTCGCTGAGTCCATCCGGGTCGCTCAAGCGCGCCTCGACCTGCAGGGCGAACAGATCATCGAGCGGGAACCACCTGCTGGTGTGATTGGAGGTGAGCCTGGCAGAGGCAAATGCCGGCAAACCGTCCAGGTTGAGCTCAACGGACGCGAGCTGACCTGCCTGTACAACAACTGAATCTCTGGCCGTAACAAAGCCATCTTTTGTTGCCAGAATTTCATAGCTGCCGGCGGGCACGCGCTCAAACCGGAAGTTTCCGGAACTTTGCGACCTGGTCAGCAATCCGGCAGGCGCCATACGAACTTCGACCTCCGGCAGTGGTGTGAAGGGTGCGTAGAAGGTCAGCGTTCTGCCTGTTACTGTGCCCACATTATCGAACACCGGTGATTGCGGATCCAGCGGATTTTGCCGGTCTGCATCGTTCAGGCAGCCATTCACGGCCAGACTGAGCATCAGGATGATTGTCTGGCGGTAGCTTTTGCCGGCGCGACCAAGTCGTCTAAAAAAGTCTTGCTTCGTTGTGTTCACGATCCAACGCAACATAGTTATCTGAAAATCCGGTCATCCAATCATGAGATTATCGTTTTTACTAATCAAATGCAACCCAAAACTCGCGCTGCCTCGCGTGGTCCCGATATAGCCAATTCTTGAAATCGTGTGTATAATTCTATGTGCGCCTGTGTATCGGAATTTCACCCATACGTCAGGTGTAGTTGGTGCATCCCTCTTTATGTGTGTTTCAAACCAGACAAGGAAATTCTGAATGAATAGAATCCTGCTCACACATCTCATCATCTCTCTGAGCGCAACCGTTGCTTTTGCCCAGGGCGGCTGGCGCATCCTGGAGAATGCGCCGACTGTGAACTCCCGCTTCGACGATGTTTATTTCCTGAACCCGAAAACGGGTTGGGCTGTGTCGCTGCAGGGTCGGGTGTACCGTACCGGCGATGGCGGTGAAAGCTGGCAGCAAATCTACTCTGTTGGCGGCGGCGCATTTCGCAGCGTCGGGTTTGCGGATTCTCTGCACGGCTGGATCGGCTCGCTCAGCGGTCCGGATTTTCTGCTGCAGACCGATGACGGCGGCTTCACCTGGACGCCGGCTACCATTCAGGGCCGGCCGATTCAGGGAATCTGTGGCATCTCGGTGGTGAATGACTCGGTGGCCTTTGGCGTTGGCCGGTTTGACGGCACGCCCCGGCTGGCTAAAACCATCAACGCCGGCGCGACGTGGGATGTCATCGATATGAGCGGCTACGCCCAAACACTGGTAGATTGCCATTTCTTCACGCCGGATACCGGTTTTGCCACCGGCGGCTCGCCAACCGGCGAATTCCCCCGCACCATCAAGACAGTTGTTCTGTCGACCGATGATGGCGGTGTAACCTGGCAAACCCGCAAGCTTACGACTGACAGAGCGGATGCGACCGGCGGCGAATGGGGCTGGAAACTCTCCTTCCCAAGCCGGCGCGTCGGCTATGCCGCCATCGAACGCCTGGATTTTCGGGAAGGCAGCGGCTATGTGCTGCGAACCATCGACGGCGGCCTGACCTGGGATGATGTGCCCATAGGCCAGAACTTCCGCATTCAGGGTGTCGGTATGCTCACGGAGGATCTGGGTTGGGTCGGCGGCGGGGAAGCGACGTATGAAACCAGCGATGGCGGTCAAACCTGGCAACCCGCAAAACTCGACATGCCAAATGTCAACCGGTTTCGATTTTTTGGTGATACGTTGGGCTACGCTGTCGGCAAACAGATTTACAAGTATGAAGCAGCGGGCATGACCACGCATGTGCGGCAAGTCGCGCAGACCAGGCCGCAGGAATTTGTTTTACAGCAAAATTATCCCAATCCTTTTAATCCCGCTACTGTCATCTCCTATGATCTCAGCAGAGAATCAGAGGTGCGGCTGCAAGTCTTCAACCTCACAGGGCAAAAAGTAGCGACTCTGGTGCATGGCAGACAGCCGCGCGGATCGCATCAGGTGGTGTTTAATGGCGCGAATCAGCCCAGCGGCGTCTACTATTACACACTGCAAAACGGCGGCCGCATGCAAACGCGCAAGATGCTGTTGTTGCGCTGATTCTGCGACAGCCTGAAGGTTCACCGTAACGCTAAAAAGGCAATTCATCATTGTCTTCGAAATCCGGAGGCATGTAGTCAATACCAACGTTCCGGTCATCCTGACTTTTTCTGAATTCATCAAACTTCTTATCCTGTTCTGCCTGCAATCTCTGAAGAATCGCCGGGGAGATCGGGCTGGCTGAGACATACTTCTTTACCGGCTCGATCAGGTGCATTCCGCCGGCCTCTTTGTCTTCGGACCAGCAGGATTGGCTGCCGGTTTCACACCATGGCCGCTGAAAACAGTCGGGACAATATCCGGTGCAGCCGTCAAGATGCCAGGCGCCGCCATCCAGCAGCTCGAACTCATCATCAAGCGTACCGAGAAGCTCAACATATCGAAGTCGCGGCGGCACATCATCGATATAGTCTACAGAGATTCCAATCTCCCGGAGAAGCATGGTCAATTTGTCAAGCGCTGTCAGGAGCTCGTCATCATTCAGAGCTTCAGGCTCCTCAGGCGCGTAGTTTGCAGGCAACTGCTCCCTTAATGTCTTGCGAATTGGTTTTCCCTGCATCCACCGTTCGAAACGATACCAGTCGCTATCGGGCTCGATGCCAGGATCTATGGGTGGAAAGTCATAGCCGCACGATTCCATCTGTTTTCTGTGCCGGCATTCAGCGTATTTGTTTACCCAATCCAGCAGATGGCTGAGACGGCTGTTTTCGAGCTCCAAATCATCCGGCGTTTCAACGAAAACCTGTGAAAGATCGAGATTGCGGACCGCAAATTCGTTTTTGAGTGATTGGTTTTCGAGCAGGAGATCGATGTTTTGTGTTTTCATATCTTACCTTCCATTGATTTTGTTACGTGACTCATTCTGATGTGTTTGACTATTTGCTACTTTTGTGGTCATTCAAGCGATAAATCCTGCGGCGCATACACTACTGGTTTACGAATCGCTCAACTTAGACCAGGCGCTGTCGATGGCATTGTCTATTTCGTTGCTGATGCCGTCCATTTTCACCTTCAGCTCCTGCCACTGTTTTTCATCTGCAGCGCTAAGTTTGTCCAGCAACTCCTGTCCCAGATCGAGTTTGGCGCTCAACAAATCGATCTGGCGCACGAATTCGATCTCCAGCCGGTCTTCTACTTTGTCGGCTCGTGTTTTGAGTTCATCAAACCGGGTTTGCCAGTTCGATAGCTTTTGTGCAAAGCGGGCCAGGTATTCTTGCTTGTCTTGTTCTTTCATGTTCTTGCCTCATCGCGTGTTTGGATGGTTGTCATTGCCATATCCATGATCTGCAAATGCAAGCGGACCTGCAAGGCGATATCCAGCGGTTTGATCTGGAAGGTCTCGAGGTCTTGTCGGACCGATTCGCCGCGACCAAGTCGAAGCCGCAGCTCAGTCAGTTTATCCTTGAACTCCAGATAAGCCGTGGGCACGCCGGGCTCGGGTGAGCTCACGGGCTTGCGAATCAGAAACAAAGGCAGCTCCGTCACCAGATTGAGCGGATCGCCGCCAAGCTGGCGCGCGTACTCCATCGAGCTGCTGTGAAATTGCGCCGCGGTCTCTTCATCTTCTTGCGCCAGGAAGTGCCGGCGCATGGCCGCGCCTTCCGGCGTTGTGGCAAAGCCCGGACCGATGTAGTGAAAGCCTTTTTCCCCGCCGCGATCATGGTCGTGCAAAGGCAGGTTCTGTTTTTCAGCCAGTGCCGAAAAACCGGCGCGCAACTCTTCTGTATGGTCGATCCAGTGTTTATCGATGAGCAGCATGACGCCGTCTGAGAACCCCATACCGTGCAGGCTCAAATGCAAGGAAATCGGCGCGTGTGTTTTCAGGAAGTCGGCCACGCATGCGTTTTCGGGGCGCATGTGTGGAAAGCCAAACTCGATATCCCGGCCAGGAAGCTCACGAAATGCGTGTTGCAAATAGGCCTCGACGTCCGGCCATTTCTGAATCCAGCGCTGGTTTAAAGCCTCCCCATCGGGATTGATATGAGGCGCCATAACAAAGCGGAACTCCGAGAGCAGGTCCGAGGCCGGGTTGTTCTCTGCCAGCAGGGATGGTATCAGCAGCCGTAACGTTTCTGGCCCCACCGGCTCATCTGAGTGTGCACCCGCGATGAGGCTAACGGTACGGCGGCCTTCGCCGAGCACTGCACCATAGAGTGCACGGCCCGCCTCGCTCGTCCCCAGGTCATGGAAAGCAGCCATATCCGGCCTCGCCTCACAGGCACTTTTGATCTCTGAACGAACTTCGTCTGTGGTTCGGAAGCGGATGTGGTCGGGCGCCAGGTCAGCAAGAGCCATGATTAAACCAGCACCGGTTCATCGTGTAGTCGCTCCTCTACCATGCAGATAATTTCCCGCGCTTTGCTCTCATCAAAATGATTTTGGTCATCGATGCGTGTATAGCAATGCACACCGATCCAGCCATCCTCGAAGTAGAGCTCGATACTCGGCTTGAAGACATGATGGCGGCGCGCCACCCGATCAAAGCCGAGCAGACCGCGATCGCGCGACCAGACGGTGACAACCGATGGGTTCCAGTCGCCCTCCATGCCAACATCGATGCGCGTAAGTCCGTCCAGAGAGAAATTATTGAGATTTACCTGCAGGTTTGATGCTGCCATGATTTGACCCTCCTTTACAACTGAACTTGTATGGTAAGTCATTTGTTTGAATTACACGCAGCGTGCGCTGGCGAATTCTTTTGTAATACTCCAGAAAGCTTTGTACATTTTTGATTTCCATAGCATCTTTTGGCGTGATTGCAGGTGTGTTGCAAAACATAACAATTCGATGGCTAAGAATCAACCAAAACCGAGATAGCAGATGTCCGGCCTTTTCAACGACGGATTCCGATTTGCGAAAATAACACTTTTGACAGCGGCGCTTATCGCCCTGTGTCTGTATTCAAAACAGGTAAACACCCGCCGCACCGCCGCCTATTTCACCAATATTCCGGAGGGGGCCACACGCGTTCTGAACCACTTCGAGATAGCGGAACTGGCAGATAAGCGCATGACTGTTCGCATCCCGGATGGTCGGTTTGCGCTGACAGTGTATCCGGCCATTGCAAATGCACGCGTCGGCGACATCGTCAATCTCCGGGTGGTGAAGAAAGACAGCGAGCTTCTTATGCTGGACTACGAGCTGCGCCGGCTCAGAGTGCTCAAGATCTGGGTGTCGATTCCGGTTCTGCTGCTGGCGGCATTCATGTTTTTCAGGGACTATCGCTGGCAGGCAAAAATGTGGCTATTCTTGCCACGAACCGGACCTGCCACTGAATCCGTTGCCCCCAAACAAGACGAAGGGGTGAACCATGCCTGAGCTTGTCACGCATGCCGGCGCTGGCTATCTTGCCAAACGCTGGCTCAGGAAATCGTATCTTCCCATTGTGTTGCTGGGCAGCATCCTGCCGGACGTATGCACGCGCATTCCCAATTTTGTTTTCAATTGGCTGGATATAGCCGGCGGCGAGGAGCTGATCCGGCCGTTGCACGCGCCGTTCCCGTTGCTGCTGGCGGCGCTGTTGCTGTCATACTTTTTTGCTGAAAGTGTGCGCAAGCGCGTGTTTATCAGTTTGTGTATCGGCATTGCTACGCACCTCGTGCTCGATATGCTGCAAAAGCGCGCTCCCGAGACGGGCATGCAGCTCGTGCACGAGCGCGGCTATCAATGGTTCTTTCCTTTTTCGCAGTTCGATTTTCAAATTGGACTTTTCGGCCCGGAGGATAGTCTGTATGCCGTGCCGGTTTTGCTGCTTATCGTGGGCTGGCTGGCGTGGCGCGATCACCGGCGATCGGCAAACTGAGGCTTAGAAAATACTTTATTTTTAGTCCGCACGTCACTATATTAGCTGTTGCAATTGTGTCAAAATAAGCCTGTCACGTAAAGATAATAACCATCGAATGGAGGATGTAGATGAACAAAACGATCGAGGGCGCTTTAAACGAGCAAGTCATGAACGAATTCCACTCCGCTTTTGTTTACCTCTCCATGGAAGCCTACTGCGAAGCCATCAATCTCCCCGGCTTTGCAACCTGGCTACGTCTGCAATATGAGGAAGAAACGGCCCATGCATTGCGGCTCTTTAATTTTGTTCACGACCGTGGCGGCAGGGTTAAACTCGGTGGCATGCCGGCGCCGCCTACCGATTTTTCGTCTCCGCTCAAAGTATTCCAAGAGGTGCTGGCGCATGAAAAAAAAGTCACCAAAATGATCAATGAGCTGTATGCGCTGGCGGTGAAGGAGAACGATTACCCGACGCAAGTGGAGATGCAGTGGTTTATCACTGAGCAAGTGGAAGAAGAAAAAAGCGCCGATGACATCGTGCAACGCCTCAAACTTGCCGGTGACGACAAAACAGCCTTGCTGATGATAGATCGTGAGCTTGGTAGCAGGAGTAGTGCGGGAGAATAGTATTATGATGAGTCTCACAAGCCAGGGACTCAAGCGCATTACAACTTAAGGGAGATGCAACAACATGATCAAGCTTGTATTGCTTCGACACGGAGAGAGTGAATGGAATAAGCAAAACCGCTTCACCGGCTGGACCGATGTCGGCTTAACGGAAAAAGGCATCGAAGAAGCAACAGAGGCGGGCCGTGTGCTGAAAAAGGAAGGCTATGTCTTCGATATCGCGTACACCTCGGTTTTGAAACGCGCGATCAAAACCCTTTGGCTGGCACTGGAGGAGATGGATCTGATGTGGATTCCGGTGCATCGATCCTGGCGTTTAAACGAACGCCATTACGGCGCCTTGCAGGGCTTAAACAAAGCGGAAACCGCCGCCAAGTTCGGTGATGAGCAGGTGCTGGTATGGCGCCGCAGTTATGATACGCCGCCGCCGGCGCTTGAAGAAGACGATGAACGCTACCCCGGCCGCGACCCGCGCTATCGCGATTTGAGCCGCGACGAGCTGCCGCTGACCGAGTGCCTCAAAGATACCGTCGAGCGCTTTCTGCCCTACTGGCACGAGACCATCGTGCCGACGGTCAAGTCGGGCAAGAAAGTCCTGATCGCCGCCCACGGCAACAGCCTGCGCGCTCTCGTCAAATACCTCGATAATGTCTCAGACGAGGAAATTGTGAGCCTGAACATCCCGACGGGTATGCCGCTGGTGTATGAGCTTGACGACGAGCTAAAACCAATCAAGCATTACTATCTGGGCGATCCGGAAGAAGTGAAAAAAGCAATGGATGCTGTGGCGAAACAGGGGAAAGCGAAGTAAGTTCCGGGGCCTGCCCACACCAGGCAAACATTAGATTTGATACACTCACAACCTTACTGAATTGAAAATTGGATCAGAGCCTTCTGCATCACCTGTCAAATCTCGAAAGAACCGCACGGCAGTTAGAACCGGGTCTTGACCAGTTTAAAGCCTGGCTGCAAGAAGTATCTGACTACGCCAATCGCTTTCTGAAAGATATTTCCACCAGACCCGCCTATGTTATGACCGCAGACAAAGGCGCCGGCCTGACTGAGACGCCAATAACCGAAACAGGCATCACCATAGGGAAAGCGCTTGAGCTGCTGGAGCGCCACGTCGACACGCCCGGCCTGAATCCGGCTTCCGGCGGTCACCTGGGCTATATCCCGGGCGGCGGTATCGTGCATTCGGCGCTGGCTGATTTTCTCGCAGATATTACCAACCGCTATGCCGGCGTCTTTTTTGCCAGTCCCGGCGCCGTGCGCATGGAAAACATGCTTCTACGCTGGATGGCCGGCGTCGTAGGTTACCCGCAGGACAGCGCCGGCAATCTCACCTCGGGCGGCAGCATCGCCAATCTCATCGGCGTTGTCACCGCCCGTGATGCGCATGCTTTGAAAGCGCGCGACTTGGAAAAAAGCGTCATCTATCTGTCGCAGCAAGTGCATCATTCTGTGGATAAGGCGCTGCGTATCGCCGGCCTGCGCGAATGCCCGGTGCGCTACATCTCACTGGATGAGCGCTTTCGTATGCAGGCGCCGGCATTGCAGCAAGCAATCGAACGAGACCGGCGCGACGGCCTCAATCCCTGGCTGGTGATAGCCTCGGCCGGCACCACCGACACCGGCGCCATCGATCCCTTGTCTGAGATCGGCGAGATAGCCAGACAGCACGGTCTCTGGTTTCACCTGGATGCTGCCTACGGCGCTTTCTTCGCTCTGTGCGATGAAGGCAGGGAATTGCTGCGCGGTATGGAAACCTCGGATTCCATCGTCATGGACCCGCATAAAGGATTGTTCTTGCCCTATGGCGCCGGTGCTGTGCTGGTAAAAAGTCATCAGCAACTGCTCGATGCTCATTACTATATGCCCAACTATCTGCAGGACACACTGAGCAGTCGCGATGAGCTGTCGCCCGCAGATCTGTCGCCAGAGCTGACCAAACACTTCCGCGGGTTACGGCTATGGCTGCCGCTGATGCTGGTGGGCGTGCGCCCGTTCCGCGCTGCAGTGGCGGAAAAACTCTACCTGGCGCGCTATTTTTACGAAACGGTGAAGGAGTTGCCCGGCTTTGAGGTTGGACCCTATCCGGACCTGTCGGTGGTCACCTATCGCTATGTGCCAGAACAGGGGGACGCCGACGAATTCAACCGCAAGCTCGTACACGAAATCCACAAAGACGGACGCGTATTCATTTCCTCCACGATCCTGGATGGCACATTCACCCTGCGCCTCGCCGTGTTAGCCTTCCGCACGCACCGTGAGACCATCGATATGACGCTGGAAGTATTGCAGGAGAAAGTCGCGTTGCTGTCTTGAATGCCGCTCAAAATGAACACGGTGTTTACCGTGCACTTTTCTTAAAGAACGGATAGACGAAGCGCCCCAGCACGCCGCGTGGATAAGCCTCCATGCCCTGGAAGCCAAGCCGGGCGGGTTTCTCTTCATCTTCCGGCCAGTACACTGTGCCGAACAGCCAATCCCATACGCTCAGCACAATGCCAAAATTCTGACCGCCCTTTCCGTGTAGCTCGACATCGTGGTGCCAGACATGCATTTTGGGTGAGTTGAAGACATATTTGAGAGGTCCCCAGTCGATGGGCAGATTCGCGTGGTTCAGGTCCTGCATGAGGGTGCCAATAACGGCGATGATAAGGATGACCGTACCGTCCACCCCCAGGATGACCAGAGGCAAATAGGACAACGTCTTGTAAACCACCACCTCGCCCCAATGAAAGCGAAAATTGCCGATCCAATCGAGCTCCTCGATGCTGTGATGTAGTTTGTGGAATTCCCACAGCCAGGGTGTCGTATGCAGCAACCGGTGAATATTCCACTCGATGAAATCTTTGAGGAGGAAGAATACAATAAATTGCAGCCACAACGGGGCGCCGGCCAGCAAGGCCAGCGACTCCGGTACGGGCATGCCAAGTCCGTGCAGAAAACTGTTGAACCATTGCACCAGGTCGCCGGTTAGCAACGCCAGCAGCAAGCCCAGATAATGACCGTTAAATATCAGCCAGAAGATATCCTGTCCAAGACCCTTGCGGAGTACCCTCTGTTCGCGCCGCCACGGCCTCAGCCGCTCCAGGAAAAAGCAGAAAAGTGAGACCGCAACAAGCCAGAAGTAGTATTGTGCGTATACAGGCATGAACTATCCTTTTGTTCTTGCAATAAAAAATCCGAATCACCAAAACAAAATGCAAGTCAAAACTGCCGCGCCGCGACCAGTCCCGTCAGGGACGGATGAAAACGCAGCCTAAAACTCATCCCCAAAGATAGCGCTCATCAAATTTGATCCCATGTCTTTTCAATATAGCAACGAACTCTTCTTTGAAAGTCTGTTTCTTATGATGCTCCCTCTGATTTCTGATATAAGAAATCGTATCCTCAACCCTGGATATGCTCACGCTAAATGCGCCATACCCTTCCTGCCATGCAAAATCCCTTAAATCCTCAAAGGTATCGCTAACCCACTTTGAAGAGCCGCCTTTAACCAATTGGATGGCCTGAGCGATGGAAAGTGTGGACGGCAAGGACAGAAGAGCGTGTGCATGGTCCTCGACGCCACCGATGGCAAGGGCCTTCATCTTGTTTTCACGCGCGATGCCAGCCATGTAAGGCCAAAGTCGTTGTTGCAATTCAGAGGTGATGATTTTTTGGCGCCGTTTGGTGCTGAAAATGTAGTGAACATTTATGCATACATAGGAATGGGCCATAATGCCTTCCTCACTGTTTATGAGAATGGGTTTGAAATTCCAACTCATTTGCAACAGGCCGGCATAGTTGTCATTCGTCCCTGGCGGGACTTCACCCCTGTTGGCGCTTTTTGCCCCACCGATAAATCGGTGGGCTATTTTCGAGCCGTCCCTGGCGGGACTCACTGAGCAGGAGTCTTTCTTGCATAACCGCCAAAAATCGGCGGTTAGCTTCTCTCGCTCCGGGCAGCACAGTTGATAACGCCCCAAAACTGTAACCCGCGCCGCGACCAGTCCCGAAAGGGACGGCTGCAAATAGCCCAGGGGTTCACCCCTGGGAATCGGAAGCAAGCAACACAAAAGTCCCGTCAGGGACGGATGAAAACGCAGCCTAAAACTCATCCCCAAAGATAGCGCTCATCAAATTTGATCCCATGTCTTTTCAATATAGCAACGAACTCTTCTTTGAAAGTCTGTTTCTTATGATGCTCCCTCTGATTTCTGATATAAGAAATCGTATCCTCAACCCTGGATATGCTCACGCTAAATGCGCCATACCCTTCCTGCCATGCAAAATCCCTTAAATCCTCAAAGGTATCGCTAACCCACTTTGAAGAGCCGCCTTTAACCAATTGGATGGCCTGAGCGATGGAAAGTGTGGACGGCAAGGACAGAAGAGCGTGTGCATGGTCCTCGACGCCACCGATGGCAAGGGCCTTCATCTTGTTTTCACGCGCGATGCCAGCCATGTAAGGCCAAAGTCGTTGTTGCAATTCAGAGGTGATGATTTTTTGGCGCCGTTTGGTGCTGAAAATGTAGTGAACATTTATGCATACATAGGAATGGGCCATAATGCCTTCCTCACTGTTTATGAGAATGGGTTTGAAATTCCAACTCATTTGCAACAGGCCGGCATAGTTGTCATTCGTCCCTGGCGGGACTTCACCCCTGTTGGCGCTTTTTGCCCCACCGATAAATCGGTGGGCTATTTTCGAGCCGTCCCTGGCGGGACTCACTGAGCAGGAGTCTTTCTTGCATAACCGCCAAAAATCGGCGGTTAGCTTCTCTCGCTCCGGGCAGCACAGTTGATAACGCCCCAAAACTGTAACCCGCGCCGCGACCAGTCCCGAAAGGGACGGCTGCAAATAGCCCAGGGGTTCACCCCTGGGAATCGGAAGCAAGCAACACAAAAGTCCCGTCAGGGACGACTGAAAACGCAGCCTAAAACTCACATCCAAAGTTGCTTGCTATATCGGGTGCCGAATATAATCAAATTTCATTCAAAACGCAGCCGTTGTCATTCGTCCCTGGCGGGACTTATTGAGCAGGGAGCTTTCTTGCACCTGCCACTTACCTGATATCCCTCATGGCCAGCTTCGCTTCTTCATACCCAAGCTCACCTGCTTTTTCATACCAGGTTTGCGCTTGTGCCATATCACGGGCAACGCCCTTGCCGTGCTGATAAGCGCGGCCGACACAAAAAGCGGCACGGCCATTTTCTTGATGCTGCCAGCTTTTTTGAAACCAATCGAAGGCGAGAGACTGATCGTGCGGTTCCAGGGGTGTGTAATGGATATCGCCGAGAAAAGCCATCGCGCGCGCTACCCAGCTCTTGTAGTCCGGATTGTCGCGGTGAGCGGAAACGATCTGGCCGAACAGTGCTTCAGCATCCTTTTCGGTCTTGTCAGGATATAATCCCTCCATGATATCCCGTGCGAGTGTGAATTCATGCGCTGTGCTCGGATCACGCAACGCGAACTGAAATTCCTGATTGTCTCTGGCAAACAGCGCTCGTCCGCCGGTGATATCCGCAAGCTCGCGGAACTGTCGCTTCTGCTCGTTGGCAAGATCGACGCCGATCAGGTTGATTTCAAATTGAATGCCATCAGCTTCAAGCTTTCTCTTCAATTCCGCCAGATCACTCTTGCAGTCGCCAGCGCTGCCGGCAATGACGAAAAGCTCCTGGTGCTCTTTCAGATCTGCACTGACAGAATTGAGATCCGTGTAGATGGCATTGCTGATGGCATTCGTAAGGGTTGCCTTACCTTCCGGAGTGATCTTATTAAGCTGCTCCAGAATATTCTTGCTGTTCTTGATCCAGGCTTCAAAGCCGACGATCTTTTCGCTTTTTTGCAGCGCCTGACATGACTCCGCGCCAAAGATGCGCACAGCCACCTGGTCCGCGTCTGCATAGCCCTTTGCCAGCAAAGCATCTGTGACAGCCTGAAACTTGGTATTGCCGCTGCCTGCCGGGAACTCAGCCGCCATGCTCTCCGAAGCATCGAGCACAACTACGGAATAACGGCCTTTGGTTTGCGCTTTGTCCGCAGACGGCTTGTCCGGCAGATTCAAGTATAAAGTAATCGCAGAACCAGCTACCGCCAGAAAGGTAGCCGACAGCTTGAGCATGGCGCTCACATTCTTGTACCAGGGTTTGCTCTCAATCGATGTGTCGTTTTCAGACATAAAGTCTTTCTCCTTCGTTGAAAACCTCAACCATTGATGAATTTCGACGACTTAGTTCGTACAAGTCATTCCGACCCGCACATTTCTTTGCACGAGACAAATCTAACAATACCTAATCTGCCAACTGCCACTGCCAACTTTCACACTCAATTCAACCGCGATGCTCCAAAGTATTTCACAGGCCCGGTCGCTGTGCTTTGCAGGCTTCGTCCGTCTACCTTGATTTTTGCCCCGGTCTGCGCAGTGATGACGACGCGTACCTGATAGCCCATGAGGTCTGCGCTTATGGCGAGCTCCGGCCCGCTGTTACTCGTGATGTCAGTCCAGTTCACATCGTTGATGGGATGACGCCGCTGCCAGCGGAACACCAAATTCGCGGCCAGATCGATATCCGGAGTTGCCGGCTGCAGTTGCGGCTGCACTTTCAAGGCATCGCCAACCTGGG